>JAABPZ010000145.1 GCA_011391755.1 Methanothrix sp.
CCGTGGATGAGTCCATCCGCATAAGAACCGGCGAGAGAGGGAGCGTGGCCATATCATGAGCGGAGTCGAAAAAACGGTAGAGAATGAAGTCGAAATAGCGGGTGAGATCTCACGGGAACCGGTAACCATTGCCCGCAGCAAGCAGGTTGTAGAGGAGATGCTGCAAAGCCTTCCCAAAAGGACGGGCGATGTGCGCAGGAATCATGTGATCGTCAAAGATGCCTGCGAGGTCGAGCAGAAGATCGAGGCCAACAACCGCACTATTCCCGGCATCCTCACCAACCGGGGCTGCGCCTACGCTGGCTCCAGGGGTGTGGTCTTCGGCCCCATCAAGGATATCCTGCATATCACTCACGGCCCTATCGGCTGTGCCTATTTCACCTGGGGCAGCCGCCGCAACCTCATGAGAGCGGAAGAAGGCCGGGATTGCTTCGCCGGCTACTGCCTGAGTACGGACGTCAAGGAAACGGATATCGTCTTTGGAGCAGAGAAGAAGCTGGCTTCAGCCATCCGGGAAGCCTACTCCATCTTCAAGCCCGAGTGCATCTCGGTCTTCTGCACCTGCCCCATCGGCCTCATCGGCGACGACATCGAATCCGTCTGCCGCAAAGCTGAGGCGGATCTGAGGATCAAAGTCATCCCCGTGCGCTGCGAGGGCTACCGGGGCGTTTCCCAATCGGCAGGCCACCACATCGCCTCCAATGCCCTGATGGAGCACCTGGTAGGCACGGAGGAGCTGGAAGACCCCGGACCCTTCGACGTCAACGTCTTCGGCGAGTACAACATCGGCGGAGACTACTGGGTGGTCAAGGATCTGCTGGAGAGGATCGGCTATCGCATCGTCAGCCCCTTCACAGGCGACGCCTCCTTCCACGATATCGCCAAAGCCCACCGGGCCAAGCTGAACATCCTGCTCTGCCACCGCTCCATCAACTACACCAACCGCATGATGGAGGAGAAATACGGAATACCCTGGCTGAAGGTCAACTACCTGGGTGTGGAAGACACTATCAAGACCTTGCGGGATATGGCTGCCTTCTTTGACAACCCCGATTTGACCAAAAAGACCGAGGCTGTAATCGCTGAGGAGATGGTTCGCGTCCAGCCGATCATTGATATGTACAAAGAGAGGCTGGCTGGAAAGAGGGTAATGATCCTGGTGGGAGGTTCACGTGCTCACCATGTCAAGAATATGTTCGAGACCCTGGGCATGGACGTGGTCGTAGCAGGCTACGAGTTCGCCCACCGGGACGATTATGAGGGCAGAGGCGTCCTCTCCAGCATCGTTCATACCGGGCAGTCCAAGATCCTGGCCGATATACATTACAAACGCGATCCAAGCGTAGTTTCGCCCTACGACGATGCCTCCATCCAGAAGAAGAAGGAAAAAATTCCGAGGCTAATGGATTACGAGGGCCTGCTCCCTCATATGAAAGACGGCCAGGTCATGATCGATGACTACAGCCATCATGAGTGCGAACGCTTGGTGAAGGATCTGGGAATAGATCTCTTCTGTTCCGGAATCAAAGACAAATACGTCTTCCAGAAGATGCATGTTCCCTCCAGGCAGATGCACTCCTACGACTACAGTGGCCCCTACACTGGCTTTGACGGCTTTGTGCAGTTCGCCAAAGACATCGACATGTCCGTGAACAGTCCCACCTGGAAATTCATAACTCCGCCCTGGAGGCAGAATATCAATGCTTGACTACACACCTAAACAGATGGTAGAGCGCGAGACGCTGGTCATAAACCCGGCCAAGATCTGCCAGCCCATCGGAGCCATCCTAGCCTATAAAGGCATCCATAACTGCATGCCCATAACTCACGGTTCGCAGGGCTGTTCATCATACCTGCGCATGATGCTGGCCCGCCACTACCGTGAGCCCACGCTGGCGGCAACCTCCTCCTTCACCGAGGACTCCGTGGTCTTCGGCGGCAGAAACAACCTCAAGGAGGCAGTGGACAACGTCATCAACGTCTACCATCCCGATGTGCTGGCCATCAACACCACCTGCTCCTCTGAGACCATAGGCGACGATGTGTTTAGTTTCATGGAGGGTATCAAAGAAGAGGAGTTCTTCGATTCCCATGTGCGCGTGGTCATAGCCAATACGCCCAGCTACGTAGGTTCGCACATCACCGGATATGACAATGCCGTGAAAGCCATCGCCCAGAGCTTTGCCCGCAAGAGCAAACCCAACGGCAAATTGAACGTCATTCCCGGCTTCGTGGATCCGGGAGATATCCGTGAGATCAAGAGAATTCTGACGATCATGGGCGTTCATCATATCGTATTCCCCGATACCACCGATGTCTTCGATGCGCCCCTCTCGCCAGAGTCAGGTGGCCTGTACCCGCCGGGTGGAACCAGTAT
The DNA here is from genome assembly GCA_011391755.1 of Methanothrix sp. GTDB lineage: Archaea > Halobacteriota > Methanosarcinia > Methanotrichales > Methanotrichaceae > Methanothrix. The sequence continues at coordinate 2,378 of JAABPZ010000145.1, forward strand.
CCCGGATCTGATTGATGCCGGCAACTCCCGGGCCACCATTGCTCTGGGAAGAACGGCCGGTGCCGCGGGAGCTGTGATCTTGAAAGGCAAGTTTTGCATACCCGCGGTCATCGGCCCCATGCCCATAGGGGTCCGCAATACCGATGCCTTTGTGATGAACGTCTCCAGCCTCATGGGCGTCCCAATACCGGCAGAGATCGAGTACGAGCGAGGCCGGCTGGTGGACATGATGACCGATGCTCATCCCCACTTCCATGGCAAGAGCCTGGCCGTCTTCGGAGATCCGGACACAGTCATAGGCCTGCTCAGCCTGGCCGTGGAGATGGGCATGAACCCAGTCTTTGCTTTGACAGGCACGCCGGACAAGAAGTTTGCAGAAGAGGTGCATAATGTTGCCCCGAGTTGTGAGGCCATTATCGGAGACACCTTCCTCTTGCACCAGAAGATAAAGAACCATCCCGTAGATATGCTCATCGGCAACACCTTCGGCAAGTTGATCGCCAGGGCAGAGGACATCCCTCTGGTGCGGGTGGGATTCCCCATCACCGATCGCGCCAATTTGCACTACTTCCCGGTCATCGGTTATGCGGGAGCGGCTCGACTGGTGGAGATGATCGGCAACACCTTCCTGGAAAGACGGGATCGGGACGCTGATGATACGCATTTTGAGATGGTGCTCTGAAAATGATTGTCAAGATCTTCGAAGGCAGGGAGGGGCACATCCAGCAGAAAGGCGACGGCCTGCCCCTGGCCTGTAATAATGAGAGCCTGGCAGGTGCCGTGAGCCAGAGAGCCTGCGTCTACTCCGGAGCCAGAGTGGTGCTCAATCCCATCACCGATGCTCTGCATCTGGTGCATGGGCCCATAGGATGCGCCAGCTACACCTGGGACATTCGGGGCAGTACTTCCTCCGGCCCTGATCTCTATCGCAATAGCTTCTCTACAGACATGAAGGAACTGGATGTGGTCTTTGGTGGCGAGAAGAAGCTGGCGGCAGACCTGCGTGAGCTGGCGGACAGGTATCATCCGCCGGCCATATTTGTCTATTCCACCTGCATTGTGGGCATCATTGGAGATGATTTGCAGTCCATCTGCAAAAGGGCGAGCGAGGAGCTTTGCATTCCCGTCCTGCCCGTAAAGTCGGAGGGATTTCGAGGAAACAAGAACGAGGGCTACAAAGCAGCCTGCAACGCTCTAAATGAGCTGATTGGAACCCGGAATTATGCACCACACCATCCTTCCATCAACCTGCTGGGTGAATATAATGTGGCGGGCGACCTCTGGTTCGTCAAGCCCTTCTTCCAGGAGATGGGAATTGAGGTCGTAGCTACGCTGACGGGCGACGCTCGCGTGGCTGAGATTCAAAGGGCTCATACAGCCCAGCTTAATCTGGTGCAGTGCAGCGGCTCCATGACCTATCTTGCCAAGAATATGGAAGAAAAATATGGCATTCCATATCGACGAATAAGCTTCTTCGGCCTGCAGGACATGTCAAACGCTCTGCGTACTGTTGCGGAGTTTTTCGCCTCGCCAGAACGAAAGCAGACGGCAGAAGAGATAATCCTTCGTGAAACGAGGCAGGCGATGCCCCAGATCGAAGCTTATCGGGCGAAAGTTGCCGGAAAGAAGGCTGCCATTTACATGGGCGGCGCAGCCAAGGCTGTCTCCCTAGTGCGGGCTTTCCAGGAGCTGGGAATGGAGGTAGTGATAATAGGAACGCAGACGGGTGATAGAGACGACTATCAGAAAATCGCATATCTCGTAAAGGACGGCACAGTGATCATCGACGATGCCAATCCCCTGGAGCTGAAGGAGCTTCTTTTCAAGCAGAAAGCGGACCTATTAGTGGCGGGCGTGAAAGAGCGTTTCCTGGCCTATAAAATGGGAATCGCGTTCTGTGACTTCAATCACGATCGGACCACGAACTTCGAAGGCTACGTCGGAATGGTCAATTTCGCCCGGGAGGTCAGCATCACCATCAACAGTCCGGTTTGGCAGCTTCCCGTTAAAAGGACCAGCCAGATAGGCAGCACATCGCAACTAAGCATTACTACCGGGAGTGAAAATTATGTCCAAGAGCCTTGCCACAGTTAACCCCTGCTCCATGTGCATGCCCATGGGCAGCGTACTGGTCTTCCGGGGAATCGAGGGATGCATGACCCTCTTTCACGGCTCTCAAGGATGTAGCACCTACATGCGCCTCTACCTGGCCCACCACTTCCGCGAGCCGGTGGACATCGCCTCCTCAGCTCTGAGCGAGAAGGGCGCGGTCTACGGTGGGGCCGCCAACCTCAAGCAGG
>JAABPZ010000146.1 GCA_011391755.1 Methanothrix sp.
ACTATCACCGGTTTCATCATTCTGGCAATGGCATTATCTCTTTGATCCGCTAAGAACTCCACATCCACGTAGTCGGCATAGTAGGCGGCCTTGATGAGCAGATCGATTCTCTCTCTTTCGCTGCCCTGAAACATTCCCCCCTCCGTCCTGAGACGAGCCGTGGCGATGATCGGCTTGGCGGTGGCCTTTCGCACCGCCTTTATGGTTTGAAGAGGGTCGCCCGGGCCGAGCAGGTCCAGTCGCAATTCGATCATATCGGCTTCGCCTGCCGCCTGAACATCTTTTTCAGCATCCTTTCCCAAGACGGCTACTATGCGCGACTTGTAATTCATGATTTTATTGCTCCACAATGCTCTCCTCAATCTTCATGCCGAAATGGCGGGCCATCTCTTCCAGATGCACCAGCACCTCGTTCCCGGCTTTGAGATCGGTCACCGGCCAAAGTTTGCCGTCGGAGCCGACCAGCTTTATGGTCTCGGCATTTTGCAGCAGAGTGCTTATCTTCTGCCCATTGGCCTCCGCCTCGATGAGGATCATGGGCCTCTTCTCGATCTTGGCGCGGCCAACTATGGCCGTTCGGGCCAAGCCCTCCTTGCTGACGATGGTAACCTCATCACCCGATTTTAGCTCGGAGAGATAGCGCGTCTTCTCTCCCACTCGAATGTAAGCGTGCACCGCGCCGGCATTCACCCGGAAGGGCCGCGCCGCCACGTAAGGGCTCTCTTCAGACTCGCTGTGGACCAGGAAGAATCCTTTGGCCTGGGAGCCGATGAGCATGCCCTCTCCAAAAGACATCATGCTGGCCGTGTCCACGCATACCCGGTCGCCCATGCCCACGGCTTTGACAGTGGTCACCGTGGCTGAAACCAGCTCTATCCGGCCCTTTTCCGACTGCTCGACTGCGTTCATGACCCTCTTGATCTCAGAAGGATCACGGCTGTCCAGCAGCACTCCATCGGCCCCCTTTTCCAGAGTAGCCAGCGCTAAACGTGCCTCCTCCGCCGTCTTGACGCCGCTGATGATCATAACCGGCGCACCCTGCAGTCCGGCAATCATGTTCTCCAGGGGAATGACCTTCCAGTCCGTACCGATGACCAGAAGATAGTCTACGTTCCTACCCATCTGCACGGCGAACTCTTCGTACTTCTTGTTGGCAATGACTACATAAGCAGCCTTCGTCCCGGAAACCGCTCTTGCGAGAGCCCCGTCCAGGGAGCTGCTCTGCTCTTTCGCCAGAGCAACGGTCCCATCGCCTTCGCCACCCTTGCCCACTACGAAAATATCCTCCGTCCCTCTTTCTGCACCAAAGCAGGCCACCCTGATCTTGCCCAGCTCCCTCACGCGTTCAATGTTCTCTCGGTCCACCAACACGCAATCGAAGCCAGACTCGAGAGCGGTGGTGACCATGGGCTTGATCTCCTGCCACGACCCTTCGGCCATGAGCCACTTCTCTTTCATGTGTTACACCAGGGCATACCATTACTAATCTCTTTTGCCGGTTAATCATGGAAAAGAGCTTTAAGGTGACTTCCTCCCTTACCCCTAAAGGGGCAGGGCTTCCTGCTTCACAGATCCAGTGCTCTGGCATCTCCACAGGCTCTTCCCCTCAGTCCGAGGGTGCGAATGTTTAGGCTGGCATTGACATCTCTGTCCATCTCTAGGCCGCAGTTAGGGCAGTGATGTACTCTCACTGCCAGTGTCTTTGGAACTATTATACCACACTGGGAGCATTTTTGAGATGTATATCTAGCCACTACCAGTTCCACCACTTTGCCAGCCTTTGCAGCTTTGCTCTGTGTGAACTGAATTAACTTGCCCCAAGCATGGTCTTGAATATGCTTTGCTAGATGACGGTTCTTGAGCATACCTAATATATTCAGATTTTCGAATACAATTATGTCTGCTGAGTCTACAAGCTTTCTGGATATTTGATGTAGGAACTCGTCTCTGTGGTTCTGAATCTTCTGATGAAGCCTGGCGACCTTGAGTTTGGCCTTTTGCCTGTTGCTTGATCCTTTTTTCTTTCGAGAGAGGTTCCGTTGGGCTACCGCCAATTTTTGTTCAGCCAGGATATAGTACCTTGGATACTGAACTGTCTCGCCAGTGGACAGGGCAACCATGCTCTTCAAGCCTACATCTACACCAATTGCCTTCTTTGGTTCTATCTGAGGTACATCGTTGATCTCAGTTACCAGGATCGCATACCAGCATCCAAGCTTATTCTTCTTGATGGTGCAGGTCTTGATTTTTCCTTTTATCTCACGATGCTTGAAGATCCTGATAGAACCTATCTTGGAAAGAGTCAACTTTGAACATTCAAGCTTGAATCCTACCTGTGGATAGGTGAACGACTTATACCAGCCTTGACCCTTGAATCGAGGATACCCAGGTTCTCTTCCTGCCTTAACTCTTCGAAAGAACGCTTTGAAGGATTTGTCCAGCCGTTTCAAGGCATCTTGAAGCACTTGGGAAAAGACACCTCTAAAATTGCCGTCCTTCTTTTCAACAGTCAGCATAGCAGCCTGATCTTCGTAGGTTCTGCTGATGCCTTCAACCTCGTAGGCATTCTTTCTGTCAGCCAAAGCCGAGTTATAGAGATGCCTGCAAATTTCGAGAGTCAAATCTAACTGAGCTTCCTGTTGCTTAGTTGGATAGAGTCTGAACTTGCAGGCTGTCTTCATTGCAGATCTTGGTTTGTTCCAGAATGGATATATAGTTAAGTAGCGTGAGGCGAAAGTAATCTAGAAAGCGTACGGCATTCATCCCGTCCCTTGAAACGGACGGGTCTTTTGCCTGCCTTTCTATAAACGTTAGGTGGTATAATCATGAGCTTTAGGGGTTTCCTCGCGGATCTGAAGAAGGGCGGACTGCTAAAAGAGGTTCATGAACCCGCATCTTCTGTGCTTGAGGTTACGGATCGTGCCTGGGGAAAAGGCCCCATATTATTTGATAATGTGGATGGTCATAAGTGCTGCCTGAATATCCTGGGAACACGCACCATGCTAGCCAGAGCCTTGGGAATTGCTGCCCAGGATATGGTCGCTCATCTCGCCTCTATCGGCTACGATGGTCCCGTTCGCGAGGTGAACTCTTCGCCCTTTATGGAGTGCGCCAGTAAGCCCGATCTCTCCCAGCTGCCCATTCTCACCCATTTCAAGGGCGACGGAGGCCCTTACATCACTTCTGCGGTTGTCGTAAGCCAGTTTGGGGGAAAAATCAATGCCTGCGTGCACCGGCTCATGGTTCTTGGCAAAGACCGGCTGGCAGCGCGTCTCGTTCCAGGTCGGCATACTCATCAGTTCTACCAGGCCGCACAGGCCAAGGGAGAAGAAGTACCTGTGGCCATTGCCATCGGCGTGGACCCGCTGCTGCTCATGGCTGCGTCCACGCGCGTTCCCCCGGAGAAGGAGTTTTCCTATGCAGCCGCTCTGCGGGGCTCTCCGGTAGAGCTGGTGCGCCTGGAGAACGGCGTCCTCGCCCCCCATGCCGAGATTGTGCTGGAGGGCTACATCACCGGCCAGCGTGCCAGCGAGGGGCCGTTCGTGGACATCACCGGCACCTGTGATCTTGTCCGCCAGGAGCCCGTCATCCGGCTCACAAGGATGATGACGCACATAGATCCCATCTACCACGGGCTCCTGCCTGCGGGCGGCGAGCACAAGATGCTCATGGGCGTGCCCTACGAGCCGCTGATTTACAAAGCAGCTGCAAAGGTTGCAAAGGTCAAGAACGTCATCCTGACGGATGGAGGATGCAATTACTTCCACGCCGTTGTCCAGATCGAGAAGGAGACGGAGGAGGATGCGAGAAGGGTCATCGAGGCGGCCTTCCAGGCGCACGGCTCGCTCAAGCACGTCCTGGTGGTCGATGCAGACATAGACATCTACGACCCGCTTGACCTGGAGTTTGCCATTGCCACACGTATGAGAGCCGATGAGGATCTCGTCATCCACCCCAATGTGCGGGGCAGCACCCTTGATCCACGAAGTGTTGAGGGCATCACCACCAAGATGGGAGTGGACGCCACAGCCCGGCTGGAGCGGCTCTGGAAGTTTCAGAGGGTGACGCCAAAGGGGCAAGGCTGAAAGCCCCTTTGCTTTTCAGTTCAAATCTCCAGGTAGAGGCGTATACTAAAGACGACGCCCACAGCCAGGATTATTGAAAGCATAAGGGCCAGGATCTGCAACATTATCTCGCTCATTTTATCTCATTCATTTTATGACATCGATCTGCTTTTCTCTTTGCGGCCGAAATCGCCGGGACTGGGAGGGCGCCAGCACCTGGGCTGATTTCACGCCCGTAATTATGGCCATCAGTCTCACCTTTCCGGTAAAATCAGGCCGAATTCTCGCTCCCCAGATGACGTTAGCCCTGGGGTCCAGTTCTTGAGTAAGCGCCCCGGCTATGGCCGCAGCCTCTTTCATGGTCATATCCGGCCCGCCGGTCATGTGCAGAAGGCAGGCGCCAGCGCCGCGATAGTCCACGTCGAGCAGGGGATTTTTCAAAGCCGTGCGCACGATCTTCTCAGGACTGCTCTTCATCTTGCCCTCGCCCACAAACATGAAGGATGCTCCCCCGGCGCTCATAACGGTGCAAACGTCGGCAAAGTCCAGATTGATGAGGGAGGGAATTGTCAGGGTCTCGCAGATG
>JAABPZ010000147.1 GCA_011391755.1 Methanothrix sp.
CCCCGGTAAATGCCCGCATGCCCCTCGCAGAGCACATCCGCCCGCAGAGCCAGCAGCTTTTGCATGGAAAGGCGCCACTTCTTTAGATCCGAGCCCCAGGCAGACGAGAACGGCCCGTGAATGTCCTGTCCGAACAAGACCCGCCCGTCCTTAGTATCGATGTAAACCGATATGCTGCCGGGCGTGTGCCCAGGCGTGTGCAGGAAATTAAACTCCAAATCACCGTAGGTATGCTTTTCCGCCTCGCCCTTGAGGAGCGTGTCCACCAAGACTGGTCTGTAGTCCACACCGTACATACTGGCCGCAGTAAGAACGTTATTCTCGCCCTCAATTCCCGCCCAGTCCAGTTCGTGGGCAATTATCTTTGAACCGTAGCGCTCCTTCCAGGCGAAAAGGCCGCCGATATGATCGATATGGCAGTGAGTGGCAATTATGTTCCAGACGCCGGCCGGCTCAAAGCCCAGCGACCGGATATTCTCCTCGATTCTTCTCATCCCATCGCCTACTCCGCAGTCGATCTGCACCAGCTCTGATCCGGCATCCACCAGATAGACGAACGCGTCTTCGGGCGCAGAGAGGTCCGACCCTCCTACCACATAAACGCGATCACAAACGGCCTTTGCTTTGCTCATTGATCTCCGCTTCAAGAACGGTCATAACCTGCATAAACTCAGTTTTCAGCCTTTGCGACAACTCTTTTGCTCCACCCAATGAATTGGACCGCCCCATCATCTCCAGTTCCTTGGCCAGGGCGGAAAGACGCATGGCACCTACGTAAGCGCTGCTCGACTTCAGACTGTGGGCAGCCATGTGCAGCCCCTTGGCGTCATCGTTTTCTACAGACTGCATAATGGCATTTACCTTATCCGGTGAATGCTTGATGAAAAGACCACCCACCTCGGCGACTATATCGGGATCGCCCTCATCTTGCAGTTCTCGCAGGCTGGCCAGCACCGACCGATCGATCACATCTGAGAAAACGTCTCCTCCTTCTTTCATTCTCCTACCCTCCCCGTCGGCAGCCATGATCTTTGCAAGAGCTGCTGGACTGCTCTCTAACATGTTTCGTAGTATTTATTCTTAACATTATTCTTTTTTTTTGATGCTCCGGGCAGAAGTAGCTGGTCCTCCCGACGATCTTTTCGTGCCGGAGAAGGGCACCGTCCCGAGGACACGTGCCTCCGGGATGGCGGTGGGGCAAGAGATAGGAATCGGGCAGCTTTGATAGATCGGCATCTAGGGAAAGGGCCGTCTTCAACACCTCCTGAATGGATGAATAGAGGGCTATAAGCTGCTCAATTGTCAGACCGCGAGTCTTCGGACAGATGCCCGCCTGGAAAAGAGCCTCATCCGCATAAAGATTGCCGAGACCTGCCACAAGATTCTGATTTAATAAAGTCGGTTTGATCAGGCCTTTTCTTCCGCTCATGATCTTTATAAAGCCCTCTTGGTCTTGTAGCAGGGCATCCGGCCCGATCTTTCTCTCCAATAAAAAGGCTTCGGGACTTTTTGCGAGGCCTACCTCGCCAAAGATCCTGGGATCATCGAAGGCCAGTCGGTGGCCGTTTTCGAAACAGACCAGCAGGCGGGTGTGACGCGGCTCCTCTGCCCCGCTTTCCAGATAGAGCAGGCTTCCCGTGAGGCCCAGATGAAGCGCCAGCCAGAGCGAATCGTGCAGCTTCAAAAAGAGCCTTTTGCCGTGCCGCGAAGCAGAGTGAAACTCTTTCCCGGCCAGAGCCTCCTCTAACTCCCTCGCCGATACCCTGGCCAGGATGCGCCCATCCTTGACCTTGGCCGCTTGAATGGTCTGGTGCAGCGCTGTGGCTTGCAAGTACCTGCGCGCCATCTCC
>JAABPZ010000148.1 GCA_011391755.1 Methanothrix sp.
CATCTCCACCTCAGGAAGTTCGGGCATGATTTCCTCCGGATCCTCGCTGCATTGAATGGGTAATTGAATGCCTGATAACTAAATCCTTGCGGTTTACAGAGTATAACCACACAGTCACCGAGCGCACAGAGGACTACGCAGCGATTATCTTCTTTCCGAGGCCATCAGATATCCTCCAAAGCTCGCTCCCCAGAGGATCACCGGATAAACGATCATCCTCTCCATGCCGCCCGGCCCCAGTCCCAGGTGGATTCCAAGCACAAACAATGCCAGGGAGCCTAAAGTCAATCCGCCCAGGAAGATAACCGCGATAGACATGGGAAATCTTAGCAAAGTAAAGGATAAGATTTCAGATAATCCGCCAAATACAAAGGTAATACCGGCAAAGATCTCGTGGTAAGGGCTCATATTTTCAGGGAAAAGGCCGACGCCCATCGCTCCTATGCCGGTCAGGATCAAGAGAATAGTGAATATTTTATTTCTATGAAAAGAATGAAATGTAATTGCCGAGAGAGTGATCAGCAGACCCAGGACGATGATGGAGCTGTTGAAGATTCCTGCCGTGGAGCCGATACCAAGATCGCTTATCATATTATTGGACATGCTGTAACCGGGATAAAGTGCCTCACAGATGAGCATAAAGATGAGAAATTGAGAGGCTCCCACGAAGGAAAGCAATCCGGCAAAACGTTTCGAATACATAGATTATGGTTAACTGCATAAATTAATATATAAAGCTATTGATGACGCAGGCTTTGCATGTAAAGTAAGGTTCTGCAAATTAAGTCGTGTTTGCACCTGAAGTCCCGATTAGGTGCACGACATTATCAGATTTCCATGTGAGTTTGCCATCACAAGAGGTAAATACCGGGTATTACAACTGTATTACGCATCAAGAAGGAGACTGATATGGGGGACGATGTGGGCAAATCTTTTGTGAGTTCCGAGCGTTCCGAGCAGATCCGAGTCAAATTTATCTCAAATAAATCGCCTGATTATAAGTTAGAATTCGATCCAGTTGGGATTAAGAGCACAATCACAGTTGGCAAATCCGAGACAACGGATAGTAATGGTAATGAATCTATCATGTCTGATATACCAATAATTTCTGACTCGTTTGGCACGAAGCTAAACATTAAGGCAGAAATCAAGGAGTTATTATCGGAAGATCGGGGTTTTAATTATGTATTGTATAATATATTAAAAATAATAAATAATATATTCGAGGAACATGGAAACCCGGGTCGTGTTGAAGTAGCATTAGAATCTGACGAGGATAATCCAAGATGGAAACATGCTGACATTAAGATAAAATTGGATGACGATTCGCTTAATTCCGAAATTTGGAGAAAAGCAAGCAAAGCAACCAAAGAATTTTATAAATCCACCGACGCAAGAAAGATAATGCCCCGCGCAACCATTCAGAGAATTCATAAATTTATATATATTATTGTCGATTAGAGAGGATAATGCCGATAGATGCAAGCGAATTTTTAGAATTTGCCGAATGGGCACATGATCCAACCCGCTGCGATAAGGAAATCGGTTACAGGTGCTCAATTAGCAGAGCATATTATGCAGCATTTCATGTTGCTAGAGAGCACTTGCAGATGGGCGAATATGCAAATCATAAAGATGTTATCGAAAGGCTAAAAGATTTCGATGATATGTATGGCGATGATGAGTTAAGTGGTAGATTAATAGATCTTAAGGAAAAAAGAAAGAATGCGGATTATAGATTGTCTTATAATATTAAACGCGAAATGGCACGCAAATTTATGGAAAAATCAAAAACGTTCATAGAAGAGATTGTGAAATTGAAAATATAAGTTATCAGCAGTGCCCTAAAGCGCCGCATTTTCGAGGGCATCTTGGCAGCCGCATGGCCTTTGCTCAGGAATTTTTTGCGCCGCCAGATAGATTATCTCCCCAACCGTCTCCTGCGACTTTTTCATAATATCGGCGATCTCTGAGATGACGAGGTCGCTTTCGCCCGCCATTCCCGCGGCGGGATTGGTGACGATGCAAAGCGACGCATAACAAAGCGCTGCCTCTCTGGCCAGGACTACCTCGGGATAGCCGGTCATGCCCACCACATCCCCGAACTGGCGCATCATCCTGATCTGGGCAGGCGACTCCAGATGCGGCCCTTCGGCACAGACGTAGACACCCTCCACGACCGCTCGTCCCAGCGAGCGAGCCGCTTCGGCCAGAGAAGCGCGAAGCCTCGGGCAATAGGGCCGGCTCATATCCACGTGAATGGCTTTATCTTCAAAGAAGGTATTGGGCCGGCATTTGGTGAACTCCACAAAGTCGCTCGGCAAGAAGATGCTGCCCAGGGGATGCCCGGCCATGCTGCCTACGGTGTTGGTGGAGATGATCGTGCTTGCGCCCGAGATCCTGGCGGCGGAGACTATGGCCCGGTAGTTGACTTTGTGGGGAGGCAGGTGGCCGTCCCGGCCATCTCCATGGCGGGAGATGAAGACAATCTTTAGTCCCCTCATCCGGCTGCGGACAATAGGCACTTTGCCATAGGGTGTCTCCACCTCGTCCGCCAGCCCTTCCAGGGCATAGCCCACACCGCCGATGACGGCCAGATCAAAATTCATAAGAGCACTTTGCTGCCCCTGTCTTAAATGCTTTTCAGATGGGCGGCATAAGCGGTGGCCGGAAGACGCCCTTCTCTGTGATCAGGGCCGACACCATTTCCAGGGGCGTGGCATCGAAGGCCGGATTGTAGACTTCGATGCCCTGGGGCGCGAGGCGCGTGCCCGCCAGGGAGCAT
>JAABPZ010000149.1 GCA_011391755.1 Methanothrix sp.
TCGGGAGCAGAGATCCTTATCCAGGGCCCAGAGGTGGCCCGGCAGATCGAAGAGTCCTTCTCCTGGCAATTTCGCCTGGGCGGAAATGCCGGTATCATGGCCAATGTCCTGGCGGCACTGGGAGCAAAGCCGGTTCTCAATGCTCCCGCACTAGGAGCGAGACTGGCCGGCATGCTTCATGCCGGAGTGCACCTGCCCGTTTACGTAGCAGAAGAGCCGGGCCAGGAGGCAGAAGGGCCCAAAGCTGATCAAGAAATGGTGCATTTCGTCTTTCAATTCAAAAAGGGAGATCTGATAGCCAGAGGCCAGAGCAGAATAATTGCGCCCAGCGATAATCGTTTTATTGCCACTTACGATCCGGTGAATACCAGGCTCCTCTCCAGCAAACATTTCGATTCCTATTGCCTGGAAAATATCAGGAAAATCGATGGCGCACTGCTCTCCGGCTTTCACCTGGCACCACTTAAAGAATATGGGGAGATCTTTCCCCAGAAAATCGCCCAGATCAAATCCTGGAAGGATAAAAATCCGCAGATCTTCATCCACGCCGAGATGGGTTCCTTCCAGAGTCCTGAGATTATGCAGTCTCTTCTTTTGCTTCTGCCGGAAATTCCTGTGGACAGCCTGGGCCTAAATGAGGACGAGCTGGCGGCGGCTGAAGGATCTACGCCAGGATCATTGCCGCCCTGCTGGCAGGAGACCATGCAGGCGGCGGAGCATCTTCGCGAAAGACTGGGGATTTTTAGAGTGGCGGTTCATACCCGAGACTACATTCTAAGCGTCATGTTGCCGGGAAAGATCACAGCCGCTATAGAGCTCTCTGCCCTCCGAAGTGGAGTTGATGCTGCAGCCGCGTTGGCAGCCACTGGCGTTGTAACCGGAGAGCCTCCAGAAGTGGAAAATCTCGTGGGGCTTGGGGCCAAAGAGGAGTTTTGCCGCAATGGGGCCACGCCATCCGGGAGGGGTGCATTCCTTCAAACCGGAGAGGCAATCATATCTTTGATGCCGTCTCTCCTGGCGAAAAAGCCAAAGACCACCGTCGGTCTGGGGGATACCGCCACCGCAGCCGTCTTTTTCCGGGAACTTGCGGCCATTAAAAAAGATCGGTCTTGATTGCGGCTCTACTTTATCCGCCTGTCTCCAGGTTGTCATCCTGCATCTTAACCGCATCCATCATATCTTGCGTCTGCTTAAACCGATCCTGGATCTGTTCAATGGTCATGCCCTCCAGATCTTTTCTATCCGGAGCCTTCTCGATCAGCTCCAGGGTATCCAGGCGGTAATAAAGGCCGGTGCTGTCTAAATAGGCCCACGTCTCTCCGTCGTCTTCCACCTTCAGCACCTTGACCGTTCCGATGGTGCCCGTGCCCTTGTACCTAACCAGGCTGTCTTCTTTGATCTGTGCCATAATAATCATCTCTTACAGCTTTTGCACAATTATATTGCATTCTTTTGAAGCTATGCCCAATATCTCTGCGCCCCCGGGCTTCGCCAGCACCTGGGCTTCGTGAAACTCCTCTGATCCGCAGAGCACATCCTGCTCGGGATGCGTTCCCGGCTCTATCTTGCAGCTCAAACGAGTGCAGGGGCCGATGGACACCACCGTCTTCAAGCGGGGCGATGCACAATGGCCTTTAGGGAGCACTATGAGCGGTGCATAGAGTTCCCGAAGCTGATAAATGGTGCAACGTAGGCTGCGCATAACCTTCTCGCCTGTGCCCCGGGATGAGGCCACCATCAGATCCTCTGGATCGGTGAAGAGCACAATCTCCTCTGCCTGCGTCTCCAGATAAAAAAAGTGTCCTTTCGTCTTGGCTATGGCTAAAGTGCCACTATGGCCTACGAGAAAAGCTATCTCGTCCTCCTTGATGAGTATATGCATGGCCTTTAGACTGCCTTGACGTTCCTGGATTTGCAGGAAGGACACATGGGCCTTCTACCCATTCCCTTAAACTGATTCTTGCAGTCCAGACATTCATAATCTTTGGATGCCAAAGTCTCGATATTCCCTATGTCCGGCCCGCCTCCAACAGTACACATTTTGCCTTCACCTCCGTTCATTGTATAGCACTTTTGCATATGTTAACTTATCGGAACATTTTTTTGCATCAGAAGCTCAATGCCTGCTTCGGGCAAGCTTCCACACATCTGGCGCATTTAATGCAGTCCGGCTTATCCAGTATCTCGTTTACAGGAAGCTGCATGGGGCAGACCTTCTGGCACTTGCCGCAATCGATGCATTTCTCTCTGTCCACTTTTAGCTGGTACTTCTTGCCACCAACTGCTCTTTGCATCGTTCCCATGGGGCAAAAGGAGCACCAGGTTCGAGGGGCCATGATTACCCCAAAGAGGATGGCAATTGAGGTGGTTAGAATGCAGAGCGTAACAAAAACCATTCCTATTTTGTCCACTACCCCCTCTGTCTCTATAATGCGAAAGATCATGAATCCCATGAGTGCGACGAATATGGGGGCTCTTAGCCGCATGCTCCTAAATATATGTGGAATTTTCAACTTTCGGCTCATTGGGGCCAGCCAGAAATCAACAAAGCTTCCTCGCGGGCAGAGATTACCGCAAAACCAACGTCCCCGGAAGGGAGCAATGATCATCAGGCTGGCAAAGACCAGCAAAAGGAAGTAGCCAAGCTTGGGGTAAAATATGCCGCCTATGGATACGATCAGCACCATGATTCCAAGATAAGGGGTAATCTTTAGCATATCATTATCATTGATCCCAGGTAAAGATATATAAACAAATCCAATTAGCTATCTTTTTACCCATCAGTATCAAAATGATCGAAATAACCGGGTAGTGAGAGGTTCCTTTGGCAAAGCTATATAAAAAAACTTGCTGCAAGCGGGATGATGTACCAAAAGCCAGCGGGATGAATGAGCTTTTACCTGCACCAGAGGATCTTCATTCTCATTACGATCTGATTATCGTTGGAGCCGGGCCGTCCGGGCTTTTTTGCGCCATAAACGCCATGCAAAAGGGCAAAAAGATCCTGATTCTGGAAAAAAAGAGCTCACCCGGGCATAAGCTCCTCATCTCGGGTACCGGCCAATGCAATATAACTCACCATGGCCATATTCTGGACTCTCTTGATCATTATGGAGATCACGGTAGATTCCTGCGCCCAGCCCTTCTCGGATTCACAAATAGCGATCTCATCGCCTTCTTTAAAGCAAAAGGACTGGAGATGATCCGGGAAAAGGGGGACAAGATCTTTCCAGAGACTAAGCGATCTAGAGATGTGTTGAATATCTTGATCGAACAATGTCAGGAATTGGGGGTTGTCATCAAGTGCAATCAAGCGGTCAATTCTATAACCAGGAATGAGAATGGCTTTTTAGTGGGCTGCATAGGAGGCAGCTATCGCAGCAGGCTGCTAGTAATAGCCACGGGGGGCCGCTCCTATCCCGCCACTGGCTCCTGCGGAGACGGCTACAGTTTTGCCAGCGTTCTCGGCCACCGCATAGCCGAGATAGGGCCGGCACTAACCCCGCTTCTCATAACGAATTATCCGTTTTCCGATCTGGCCGGGCTATCGTTTCCGGATATGAAGATCTCGCTCTACCGTCATGCAAAGATCAGAGAGCATCGGGGCGATATTCTGTTTACCCACGAGGGGCTCTCCGGCCCGGGAATTCTTGACTTATCCCGGTATATTCGAGCAGGAGACATTTTAAAGCTCTCTTTTGTGCCGGATGATAAACGAAAGGCTCTGGAGGAATGGCTGGTAGATAAGGCGCGACTGGAGGGAGCAAAGAGCTTATTGTCTGTGCTGGCGGATAGGCCTCGCTTTGTGCCGTCATCAGTGCCACTCTATCCCCGGCTGATAAAGAGAATGCTGCAGATCTCGGGGATTGCCACCGACCTGAAAATGGCTCAATTGACCAGAGAGGCGCGTAGTTGTTTGATTGATAATCTTGTCGGCCTATCTCTGGTCGTATCCGATCTATGCGGCTATAACACTGCCATGGTTACCAGAGGCGGAGTGGAAACGGAGGAGGTCTATCCCAAAACCATGCAGTCCCGGCTGGTTAAAGGACTGTATCTGGTGGGCGAGGTTTTGGATGTGGACGGGGATACAGGAGGCTATAACCTGCAAGCGGCGTTCTCTACGGGAATGCTGGCGGCCAGGAGCATAAAGAGCAATTTATTATCATCATAGTAACCGCTGCTTACATATCTCCCCACCAAATGGTCGATCAATGGGGCGAAGAAAGAGGCAATTTCATCAATGGAGAGTATCCTTCCGTCAGCGCCACAGGATCGCCCGGTGCCGTCAGCCATTACACGCAAATAATCTGGCAGGAAACGGCAGAGGTGGGGTGCGCAAAGGCCAACTCCAGCGCATACGAAATTTTGGTCTGCGACTACAGATCGCGAGGAAATATAAACGGCACGGCAGTTTATGCTGCAGAGCGGCCTAAGGCGGTCGAGGTTGGGGCAACCAATCAGTATAAAACACTGACGAACAACTTTGCTAAAATGCCCAAGCGAAGTATTATCATCAATACCGTATTCAACCGGCCCGTCTACTGCTACTCAACAACCCCGGTTTGAGGAAAGAACGGATATCATTGGCAGCCCTTGTCGCAAGCCAGCAGAGCGGCCCTCAGCATCTCTA
>JAABPZ010000150.1 GCA_011391755.1 Methanothrix sp.
ATCTTGCCCAGATGGTGCTCAGTAGCCTTGTTCTTCTGAGTGTTAAAGATCTCCTCTTCCAGTGCCTTGATCTGTTCCTCGATGGTTGCCATTTATTGTCCTCTTAATCCGCCAAGAACAGCGCGCTTTGCCGTCGGATTGAAGTGTTCTTGGTTTCGTAGCAGCAAATGAGGCTTCCCCTTTATAAGGTATGGGTTTGCACGCCTATATAAAAAAAATCTTAACGCCAGACTATACCCGGGTTTCGAATGCGCAGCACCCGTGCCCTATCTATGATGTGGATCTCAGCGGCTCGCACCAGGGCTATTCGCGGATACTCTACCCGTCCTTGATTTATACGAGTCCTGTTCTTTTCTCCCTGATTAAAGGTACAGAGAAGGGCTACTGCCAACGACAGGTAATATATCGCCAGACGAGGGGCAAAGCGAGCACCACAAAGAACGCCCCAGACAGAGATATCGGCATATCCGGCAATAGCAGATCACCATTTATCCATGTAGGCCCCTACATCAGAGGATGCTCCAATTATCAGCCCCGCCATGCCGCCGAACATAGCACCAGCCGGGCCTCCGACTGCAAAGCCAAATACTGCACCCCCGGCTACCCCCGCCACTGTCCTCGCTCCACGAGGTACATCACATTCGCGTTCTTTCGGTATTTGCCTAGAAGTCTTCGCAGTCATCACTACTAAACAGACGATGCGAAAATAAAATACTTTTGGAGCCGCTGGGCCAGGGGGCAGCGAGCTGGAGGGTGGCGGCAGGGATGCGGCCTGGGCGGCACGGCTGGCTGGCAGGAATCCGGGCGAGCGGAGGTGGCCGGGCGAACGCACGCCAGGGGGGGCACATTTCGCAGGGCGGCTCTCTTTGCGGTCGAGTGGGGATCGCGGCCAGGTCCTGGGCGGGTTGGGGCAGGGTAGCGCCGGGCTGCAAAAAAGAAAGAGGCCTTGTCTTAGTACCATCCTTCCAGGTCGATTGTGAAATTTTCCGGGAGGAAACTAAGGCCGGGATAATGGGGACAATTCCTGCGAACTTAAGGTATATCTCACAGACTCATTCGGCAGGAGTTTATACTCTTCGCCCGTTACCGCATAGCCGTAGTTGAATTGGTCCGATAGCCAGAAGAACTTAGGCGAGAGTACAAGCCCCTGGGCCATTTTATTTGTAACTTTAACCTCGAAATCGTATTGCTTGTTCTGCAGGCCGGTGTATGCGTCTTTCTTAGTATTGTCCTTAACTCCATAGAGCTTTATTGATATGTTTTTCGTCGAAGCTTCAGGAACTCCGGACTAGGCGATGCTATAGACTTCCTGGATAGGCGTCTCAATTCTGGTCCTTTTTATCTGAGTCGCAGGCTGGTCGAACTCGAAAAGATAAAGTGCCCGGTCATTGTACCCTGATTGGGAAACATCTTCTATGTTGCGGGCTTTGATGAATCTATCTTCAGAGTCAACTACATCTACTTTCAGCTCAGAAGCTATGCCTCTGCTTTGGAACTCATAGGGTGAGAAGATATCCAAAGCGAACCCGTCGCTAGTAGGAATCATGCCGTAGATCTTTATTATGCCATCCGTTGTAACAAGCGGAAAAACCTATGCTCCGACGCAAAGAAGCGCCAGAACAAGAATTAGCCGGAAGAATCTCGTAAGTATCATCTCTTTAATATAACGCCATAAATATGCGATTGCCTTTTGGTGCATGGTCATCGTACATCACAAGTCTATCTGCATCTGATGAGTTTATAGCCCACCCGATGTTCCCGATAACAACTCCCCCAGTAAATGCTTCCGCTTTGTCGAGTTTATTCGAGATTACTCCTACGCGGTTTCCATAGATACTATATACCACAGACGTGGGGCCAACTGCCCTTAATCTATAACGCGCATCAAATTCTGATGAATCAGGACCTGAATATGTGAGTTCAATGCGAGCCAAAAAGAATTGTTGACCTTCCTCGGGCTGAGAATTGAACTGGTTCTCTTCGGCCACAATTTCGTTTGCATTGGTATATACCTTTAGGACTTTAATCGACCAGCTATCGCCTATATCTGTTGCAGTACCAATAGGAATGGGATCTTCGCGGGTTCCAGTTGCTGCACTACATGCTTGCGATAGCATGACGCTGAATAGTACAATAAGTAATCCGGTCTTAACAGCCATCTCTCTTCCTCAGATGATTATCATATTGATCTAACGAAAAAGCTTTTGGCTGAAGAGACACATTCATTGCCATCCTCAAGCATGCAACTGGCAAAATCACCACCGGGTCCTAAGCGGGCAGGAGCACGGTAGCGCCGGGCTGCACAAGATGAGGAAGTCTCCCCTTTTGTACCATCCTGGCAGGCAGTTCCGGGAGGTTTTTTGGGAGGAAATCTTGCTCGGCTCTTCGCAATTCCGTGGTGGTAATGCTTTAATTCAATTTTTCTTGCACCATTTGCAGATTGGCACAAAATACTGTTTCGCGCGAAGGCGCGAAGCCGCGAAGTTCAGATGATAATTTATTAGCCTTCGCGTCTTCGCGTGAGAAATCGGTTAGTACCACGGCACTAATCCTATCGGCAGCAAACACAGCAAAAGCACAGATGAAATGATACAATAGCGCTCCTCAGTTAGCCCACAGAGAATAGCGCGGAGCCTCTTGATTTGATCTGTTCCTCGATGGTTGCCGTTTGTTGTCCCCTTAATCAGCTAATGGACCAAGACCAGCCCAGCCGCCTCTGCCGTCAGCTTCTGAGAATAATAAAATAAGCCTAAAAGAATTTCGACGCCAGGCTGTGCCTCGTCTCGCAAATCTCCTTCGCCTGGCAATTCGGGCAGGGTGCATCCTCGGGTCGGTCGGGAAGCTGCCCCTCTTTTATCAGCCTTATTCGGTCTCGAATGCGCAGCACTCGCGCTCTGTCAACGCTATGGATATCAGCGGATCGCACCAGGGCCTGACGCGGATACTCCACCAGTCCTTGATTTATATGAGTCCTGTTCTTCTCGCCCAAAAGAAGAGCGTAGCCCGCCAGCATGAGCCGGTCCCTTTTCCAGATGCCGTCCTCTGGGGCATAGCCTGTGCGAATGAGGGAAGGAGTGCTGCCCGGTGCCAGACGGTCCAGCCGGCCCGAAAGGCCTAACCTATCAGAATAGAGGTCAACCTCAGCTAAGCAGGGAAGCAGATGATCCAGGTGCCCGGCCAGGCCCTGAGCAATACCGGCAATCTCTCCTTCCAGCTCCCGGCAGGCTGGCTCCATCTCCTCCGGCTCGATCTCATAAACCAAAGGCAATTCCGCTTCCAACCTGGCCAGGTTCTCTTTTAGCTGGCCTTCCAGATCTTGTTTTTGGGAAAAAGAGAGCATGAGGCTACGCAAAAGGAGGTGCTTGGGGTCGATCTTTGGGGGCGTCCTTCTTAGGCTTTCAAAGTAAATCAGCCGGGGGCAGCGCAGATAGAGGCCTATTTCAGATATCCTGACGAGTGCTGGCATCAGTGAATATCTGTATCTCATCTTTTAAAAATTTTTTCATCCTTACACTAATTTTCGGGAGCATCTAGATTTGAAAATACTAAATTCTGCAATTGTGTTTCATTTTGATCCTCTCGAATCTTGACCAGCCACACGTCCTCCATCCCCTGTCCATAAGAGCTGGATATGCCGGCAAACGTATAGGAGCCGTCTTTGCTCTGAATTGCAAATGTGCCGATATCGTCAAAGCCGCCTCCCAAGGTCATCGACCACTCTATGCGGCCTGTGGAATCGGTCTTAATGATGAGCGCATCTCTTCCGGTTTTTTTATTGTCTATTCTTCCGGCAATGATATAGCCGCCTTCCCTTGTCGATTGCAGGGAAGAGGCCGAACTTCCCTGGTAAGTTTTCTCCCACAGTTTTTGGCCATCAGGGTCCACTTTAATGAGAATGATCTTCTTTTTATCAGAGCCCGATTCCGTCCTGCCCACCACTGCATAGCCGTCTTTTAGCTCTACAACCTGAAAGCTTGCATCATCCTGTTTACCGCCAAAGGTTCTGTTCCATAGCTCTTCTCCCTGGGAATCGGTTTTAATGAGCCAGATATCGTCTCCACCTTTGCCGAAGGACGCCGTTCGTCCTGCCACAATATACCCGCCATCCCGGCTCTGCAAGACGGACATGCCCACATCATCTTCCCTTCCGCCCAAGGTTTTATCCCATATTTTGCTTCCATTGGCATCGGTCTTCAGCAACCAGAGATCCTTTCTGCCGCTTCCCATTGATTGGGTGTATCCGGCGGTGATGTAGCCTCCTTCATCGGTCTCATTCACAGACCACCCGCCATCCCCAGAAGAAGATACAAATCCGCCAAAGGTTTTATCCCAGCTGAGGCTCCCGTTGCCGTCCGTCTTGACAAGCCATAAAAGCTCCTCGCCCATGGTGAAGGATTTTGTGCTTCCCGTGACAATGAATCCGCCTTCTCCCGTCTCTTGCACGAAGTATCCCACATCCTCTCCCGATCCTCCCCAAATCCGGCTCCAGATGCATTCTCCCAATTTATCGGTTCTGATGAGGAGCAGGTCGCTTCCTTCACCTCTGGAAGCGGAATTTCCTACCAGGATATTGCCGCCATCCTTTGTCTCCTGTAAACACCAAGCCCCATCTGCGTACCGCCCCCCAAA
>JAABPZ010000151.1 GCA_011391755.1 Methanothrix sp.
TCCTCAAAGTGCTTTATGATCTCGTCTAAGGATATAGTAAGCCTGTAGACCTTCATGGGCCGGCCTTTTCCGTCCTTCTTGATCTCTCTTTCTTCTACCCAGTTGTTGCTACGCAGCGTGCGCATAGCAATGCTCACCTCTGGTTGACGCAGGTTCGAGCCGATCTCGATCTCCCGGGAGGTGGCCTCCTCCACATTGGCGAGATAAGTAATCATACTGGCCACATTTCTGGGAATGCTGAGTTCTCGCAGAACCTCTACAAACTCCCTGTCTGCATCATCTAGAACTTTTACCGAGAATTGCCTCATAATAAGATATAAGAAATACCCTATGATATAAATAGTTTATTTCTCAACTAGGTTTTGTTTTTTACCTAAGATTATGCTACAAATATGCAACTGCGTAAAGATAATCCGTTCGCGTAATGATAATATCTCATTCAATTCATAGATTCAAGAAAATGGAATTATGCCGCTTATCTATAAGGGGGGCGAACCACACAAAATAGATATATCATCGTTTTCACTCCCTTGGGTCATGGAATTGAAGCTTGATCCCTGGGGCGCAGTTCATGTAGACGATTACACCAAGCTCTTTGAGGTATTTGGCATATCGAGCTTTGATGATATCCTTCTCAAGCTTAAAGAGCCTCATCCTTACATGGCGCATAAGATCATCTTCGGCCACAGAAACTACGACTCAGTTCTTCGTGCCATGCATAGGTCTGAGCCCTTTGCCGTCATGAGCGGCTTCATGCCTTCCGGCAGAGCTCATTTCGGTCACATGATGGTCATGAACGAGATCATCTGGCACCAGCAACAGGGAGGGGACGCGTTTGCCGCTATCGCCGACATGGAAGCTCATGCCGTGCGGGGAATAAGCTGGGAGAAATGCAGAAGCCTTGGCATCAACGAGTATCTCCTCAGCCTCATCGCCCTGGGCTTTGAGCCGAAAGAGGGCAGCCATATCTATTTCCAGTCAGAGAACTACAAGATGAGGAATCTGGCCTTTGAGCTGGGCAGAGAGGCCAACTTCTCCGAGGTCAGTGCTATCTATGGATTTTCCGGCGAGACCCATATCTCTCACATGGAGAGCGTCATGGCTCAGAGTGCAGACATTCTTCATCCTCAATTAGAGGAATTCGGAGGACCAAAGCCCGTGGTCATTCCGGTGGGGGCTGACCAAGATCCTCATATCAAGCTCACTCGCGATCTGGCCTACCGCATGAGAAAGTTCCTGGTGGAGCAACGCAAAGATTACATCAGCATTCGGGGCAAAGCGGCCAGCCCGCAGCTGATGCAGGCAGCGGAATTGGCGTTGAAGGAAACGGGATTGGGCCGAGTGAAGCGTTACGAGGAGCATATCGATGTCACTGAGATACAAGATCGCAGCGGCCTTTTATCTGGTGCCATCCTGGAAGTCATCGACCGGCTCATAATAAAATTAGAAAATGAACACGGGCATTACGGCTTCATTCCTCCGGCCTCGATCTACCACCGGTTCATGACGGGCCTCACAGGTGGTAAGATGTCCTCCTCCAAGCCGGAGAGTCATATTGCTCTCACGGAAGATCCCCAAGAGGCAGGCAAGAAGATCATGCGGGCCATCACGGGGGGCCGGCAGAGCCTGGCCGAGCAAAAAAAGCTGGGGGGCGAACCGGAAAAGTGCTCTATCTACGAGTTTCTGGTCTTCCATCTCTCCCAGGACGACAAAGAACTGCTGGAACTGGATGCACAATGCCGCTTGGGCAGGCGCATGTGTGGAACCTGCAAGAAGGATGTGGCGGAGCGGATTGAAAGATTCCTGCGTGAGCACCAGCAAGCCCGCGAGGCGGCTAAAGAGAGGCTGCCGGAGTTTGGGATAAAAGCATTATAGTTTTTTAAAATTTTTTGTGACATTCTTAGCTCTCCTGAAGATAAATTTAAATATGATAATTGCCGCATATCATATTAAGGAGTCGATATTTATGAGAGCTACTCTGTTTGCTATCATGGTTATCATCTTTTTTATTGTTAATGCGATTGGGCAATCGGATGCGTTAGGTGTCAATGATTCGACAAAATCACCAGACTCAAAAGATTCACCAAAATACCCATCTTCTCCTGGATGGATGCTATTTGCAATTGTCATTATTCTGGTTCTTTTTGCTACAATCCCATTATTGCTAAATATGCACCTGGCACATGAACATCTTAAAAGAACTGATGGTGTTCTGGGTGTATTTCTTGAGAAGCACCATGAAGAACTTGATGACAATACGTCTCTGCAAATCATAAAGGAATACATCAACGCCGAACCAGGTGGTGCGCCGGGAACTACAAGGGGAATAATGGCCATCGCCATCATATTGGTTGTCGGCATATGTTTGTTTTTCTTGATGGTATATCCTACTAATTTAGATTCTAATCAGGTCGTTAAAGATGTGATTCTGACTTTAACGGGAGCTCTAACATCGATAGTCGGATTCTATTTCGGAGGCAAAGGTTCCACAGAGCTAAAACCATCGGAGCCCAAACCCCCTGAGCCAATCAAACCGGACCCGAATGCATCCGGATCTGTGCCCCCTTCGCCGATAAAGCCGGAAAGATACACAATAAAGGAAGGCTTCACCTATCTGGACAAGCAATATCCTGCAGGCACAGTAATGGATCTGACAAGCATCCCCGAGGAAACTCGCAAAGAATGGATCAAGAATAACCGGATAGAGCTTTATGTTGGAGATGTGGTGGTAGATATCCATAAAGAACTCATTCAAGAGGACAACAAACCCAAACCGGGATGGTACAAGATAAAATCAAATTTCCGCTACAATGATGATCGGCATATCGCCGGGAACATCATCAATTTGAATCATATTTCTGCTAAGTTGCTGGAAGGGTGGGAAAAAAGAGGTTGGATAGAGCCCTACTCGGGATCGTTGGCGGCGCCCTAATTTCCTTTCTTTTTCTCGCATACTGTGATCCCAAAAATCTCCGTCTGCGGATAATTTCCCGTCTCGTCCTTCTCCAGGTACTTGACCATATCCCAAACGTTGAGCAGTGCCACCGCAACTCCGGTCAGGGCCTCCATCTCCACGCCCGTCTTTCCCACTGACGTCACAGTGACTGTTGCCCGGACTCGTCTCTCCTCAATCTCAAAGTTCACCTCCAGTCCGGTGATGGGGATAGAGTGACAGAGTGGGATCAAACGGGGCGTGTCCTTGACAGCCAGGATGGCCGCCAGCCTGGCTGTGGTGAGTACGTCCCCCTTCTTCACCTGGCCCCTTTTTATGGCCTCAACGCTGACCTCTTGCAGCCGGATCGATCCCGTGGCCGTGGCCTTTCTGAAAACGGGCGGCTTTTTCGTGATATCCACCATTCCCGCCAGCTTTTCATCTTCTGCCAAGTTCTCACAGCCTCATAGCTTCTGGAATCTTCTCGATCACGTCCGTGGCAACCATTCCGAATTCCTTCTCGGGATAGACCAGATCGCCAGCCCTGCCATTAACAAAGGCTGCTGCCGTTGCTGCCCGCAGAGCCGAGCTTCGAGCGTAAAATGCGGCCGTAATTCCCGCCAGGACGTCTCCCGTTCCACCTACGGTCATGCCCGGATTTCCTGTGGTATTGGCTCGCACCACCTCGCCATCTGAGATCAGATCGACCTTGCCTTTGAGCAGGACCACCAGTCCTTTTTCACGGGCATAAACTTTTAGCGGCTCCGCTCTCTCTCTGTAGTCCAGATCGACCAGAGCCATGCCGCTGATTCTCCGAAACTCGCCGGCATGAGGCGTGACAATGCCCCGCAGGGGAAGATCCGGTTGCAGGGCGTCGGCATCTATCACCGGTTTCTTGCAGAGAGGCATGATCTCGGCCAGAGCGGCCGTCGTCTCTCTATGTCTTCCCAGTCCCATGCCCATGACCACCACATCGTGCCTGGCAATCTGCTCCTCCAGAATTGTAAGGTCGTCAGGGCAGAGGTGATCGGCGGAGAGCTGCTGAACAATCAGGTTGGGAGAATAGCAGGAGATGTTTCTGGCTGCGGTCTTTGGTGCGGCTACGGTGACAATGTCCGCTCCCGCTCGCAGAGCCGCCATAGCAGAGAGTGCCGGTGCGCCGGTGTATGGTCCGCCGCCGATTACCAGTATCCGTCCGGAGTCGCCCTTGTGGCTCTCCAGGGACCTTCTTCCCATCAGCCACAGGTCGCCTTTTCCCACGAAGAACTCTGCTGCCGGTGGTATGCCTATATCCGCTACAACGATATTGCCGGTCATTTCCGGCTTTTGCCGGTGAAAGGTCACCACGGCATCGGCCCTCACCACCTGGTTGGTTCCGAGGCCGCTGGGAACATCAACCGAGATCACCGTCTTTCCAGAGGAATTGATGGCTTCTATTGCCTGGGCCTCCAGACCCAAGACGGGGCCATGTACGCCCGTGCCGAAGATTGCGTCTATTATCAGGTCGCATTTTTCCAGGGGCAGATCCTTGCTGTCCATAATCATTCGCAGGTCATAGTCCAGTCGCTCCAGAATTTCCCAATTCCTTCTCGCCTCTTCTGTAGCGATATCCCTGGAACGGCCCAAAAGATAGACGGTTACATCAAAGCCCATCAGGTGGCGGGCGGCGACAAAGGCATCGCCGCCGT
>JAABPZ010000152.1 GCA_011391755.1 Methanothrix sp.
TATCAAGCTAAAATGATCGTTGAATTTTTCCAAGGTTTCAAACCTCTTTCAACTTCCCATTGGAGACGCGTCTTGCTGTGGATAAATTGGCATCCTGGCGAAAGCTGGTGTCACACATCCCTCCAGTGTGCAATTGATTCCATCTGAAGCTCGCCCTAGTAGCGATCTTAGGATATAAAAGTTTCCGTTTAATTTATATTGTATCTTTGTGCACGACGCATTAGTGGCTCCGGTCTAAAGCCAGGGCCAGGATGTTCGTGAATGCTTCCAGCAACCTCTTCTGCTCAGGCAGCAAGAGCTGTTCCGCCTTGCCCAGTCCCACTCCCAGCTTGAGCTCATCAAATATCGGGATTCGTTGCATCTTCAATCTTTTTGAGCCTTGATTCGAGATCCTTCAAGCGATCTACGTAGGCCTTCCACTCGATAAAATCATCCCAGCGTTCGAAATCCTCCGGAAGATGTTTTAATATTTCCTCGAAGGCATCAAGATTGCATCTGTGTTTCATTTCAAATGACTTTATCCTCTCCTTCACCGGTGCTATCTGAGATATCAAAATCATCGGCAGCTTTTGGGGCATATGAGATCAAACCGTTACTTCTACGACCCTTCCCGAAGCACCCAGCAGCCTTGTTCGCTCATCAGCCAGAGATTCCAGGCAGCCTGCTATCGCCTCTTTGATGTTCTCCAAGGCTTCTTCCATGCTGTCGCCCTGGGAGTGACATCCGGAAAGTGCTGGGCAACTCACGATGTAGCCGCCATCTTCGGCTTCCTGAAGAATAACCTTGAAATTCATGATCATAATTTAATCTAGGAAGCCAAAAAGCTTTCGAAGGATTAGTATTTGATTGCCAACTCAT
Organism: Methanothrix sp.; assembly: GCA_011391755.1. Taxonomy (GTDB): domain Archaea; phylum Halobacteriota; class Methanosarcinia; order Methanotrichales; family Methanotrichaceae; genus Methanothrix. The sequence goes on from JAABPZ010000152.1 coordinate 859, forward strand.
TTGAGTTTGCTCCGTTCAGAGCTCGCCCCGCAAGGCCCGTATCCTGGCTACAGCCGGGCGGCTCGCGGCAAGGTGACGGTCTTTGCCATGGTGGCGCTTGAAGGCACGAATAGCAGCGCTTAGAAAGGTATAATACATCTCAGATACAATAAGTCCATGATTTAAATGGAGGAAATCACAGTCAAGGTCCCAAGAGGGCTTCCAGGTCCATACTTAAAGAAGAAGATCGATGGCCTTGTAAGGGAAGAAGAGCTGAAATGGGCATTATTTGAGAGATGTAAAGAGGATCTATCTTTAAGCGAGGATGACCTGGTGGAGCTTGAAAGAGCAAGGGAGAAGGCATGGTGCGAGACGAGGAAGAAATACGGTTTGTAGTCGATACTAATATCCTCATTTCGGCACTCATAAGAGATGACTCATTGACGAGTAAGCTTTTGAGGTCTAATGCCTGCATTTTTTTCTATCCTTGGGATGGGCTGAAAGAAATTGAGTTCTACCGAGAGTATATAATTTCAAAGAGAGGCAAACACCTGCAGGCATATAGCTTCCAGCATGCCTTGGAGTTCGTGCTTGAATCTGTTTATATTGTGCCCTCTGAAATGTATTCCTCAAAGATTGGTGAGGCTTTCGATATTATGCGGGAAAGAGATCCCAAGGACACGCCATTTCTGGCACTGGCGCTACAATTGATCTGCCCGCTCTGGTCCAACGATAGACATTTTCAAGGCCTAAGCCAAATCAATGTTTATGACACGAAATCGCTCGTCGAACTTCTGAAAGAGAGGGGCGCTTGGTGGTAGGCTCTAAAGCTCGACCCGGACCCTGCACAGCCGGGCGGCTAGCGCGGCGGTCTCCGCTTGGTGGCGCTTGAGGGCGTCGATCATGGGCGCAGTTGCCTTTGCTCCTCGTTCGGAGCCCCGTCCGTCAACCATTTGGTTGGCGTCTCGTCATCATTGACTGGATTTACCCACAGAATGTCCCCGAGCTCGCCGACCTGGCTTGAAACTGCAGAAAAATAGCTTCTGGCAGTGTCATCCAGAGAAATGACACGCTTGTCTGTTACTCTTGCAGCTTCTATGAGACGAAGATCCTTCTCCATCGCAACAAGAGCCTTTTCGGTTTGACTTGCTCGTTCAATCTTCAGGCAAAATGCTGCATCATGATACGCGTTCGGCCGGTCTACCCTTCTCTTGGCATTCATGCTTCTTCGCCAGCGACGAGCAAAAGGATGAGAATGTTTATCCCATTCCTCTCCAATCTCTCGCGTCATCACCAAGCGATGGTATGTTTCATCAATCATGACCCTCAAGAAGGCCTGGCATCGATCTCCTCGCCCCCCTCTTTCCCCCGTAGATGTAGCAACGGATGCGTCAATGACCAAACGTTTTGGCTGTGCTGATGACATCAATTGGACTCCAGTCTTGCTTCAGCGGCGTGTATGTAACGAGCATCGGCGTCCATCTCTGCCGAGGAGAAATCTTCCGGCCAATCGCCAAAAGCACCCGCTTTATCCAGGTCGGCACTGGATACTTCTGTAACGCCGTCCTCGGCCCGCCTCTTGAACCAGTGAAGCTTGACTTTATCTGGGGAGAGCTTGCCTTCGGCAACAAGAGATTGAATGCCCAAGAGCAGCAAAGAGCTGTGGGTCTCGGCTACTACCTTTACGCCTCGATTGGCGGCATCTGCCAGGATCTGCGCCATCGCCGTCTGAGCGAGCGGGTGGAGATGTATCTCAGGCTGTTCGATGTAGACCAGTTGGCCAGGCTCTGCCGTCAAGAGGGCAACGATAACCGGAAGGATTTGAGAAATGCCAAATCCCACATCGGCAATGCTCACTAAATCTTTGGAGTTGCCATTTGTTTCGTGAATGAAACGGCCAACCATTACCTCCACACTGACGTCATCAACCTTTTTTGAACGGACCTTCCAGGTTAAGCCCAATCGCTCCAGGGCAGTTCCCAGATCATTCAGGCGGGTGTCCTCAGTTGCTTGCCAGTGGTGGATTATGCTGGCTGCATAGATCTCAAAGGTTCCTGGAAACATGGGACCCACGGATGTCTTTTTATAATTTCTTTCCGGATTGCCTCGCAGTGCCGGCACATGAATGAGGCTCAGAATGGCATTTGAAAAAATACTACCCAAGCCGGTTGCGCCACTAAAAGGCACCTCAGATATATTAAATAATTTTAACTCCAAGAAGCATCTATTTCGTTCTATTCTTAACAGATTATTTGGGGAATCTTCTAAACAAACCTCGCCCCACTGAGGATAAGCTGCCATTATCTCTTCCGTTGTCATTTCAGGCCAGAGTATAGTAATACCCTCATCATCGTTGTAGGAAATCTCATCGATCCCCATTCCCGACTGTGGCTTGTTGATAAAGGTCTCATTAAATGATAACGAGCTTTTCACTTCCAACCCCATGCTGAACTTGCCCATGACCTCGCCGTCCATGCGGGAGAGGAACTGCTCTGCGGAGGTAAAACGCACATTAGGGCCATTAATTAAAAGAGAACCGGGATCATAAGGAGCCTCCAGTGTTTGCTTCATCATCAGGATGGGCTGCATTATACTCGACTTGCCCGAGCTGTTGGCACCGGCTAAGATCGTTAGGGGGCGAATTTCTATAGAGCACTCATCGGCTATGGACTTGAAGCCCTTTACAGTGATGCGCGTTATTCCTTCGGCCATAACATCCTCGTAATAGTATCACTAAATGTTAGATGTAAGCTTTTTCATCAGAGCTCGCCCCGCAAGGCCCGCTCCAGCACAGCCGGGCGACTGGCGGCGAGGGCGTCGAGCTTGGATTGTAGCGCATCGAGGCACATAATAATCTGATTGCCCATCCAGAACAATATTTAATCTAGGAGACACCAGGGTTTAGCCCGATGACCGAGATCCGAGACCCTGTGCATGGCTATGTTTTGCTGGAGGGCCTGGCCCTGGAAATCGCGGACACGCCCCAGATGCAACGGCTGCGCTGGATCAAGCAGCTCGGCCTGGCGAGCTTGGTCTATCCCGGTGCCAATCATACTCGCTTCGAGCACAGCCTGGGGGCCTACCATCTGGCTGATCTGCTCGCGAATCATCTCGGCCTGCCGGAAGAGGATAAGATGCTGGTAGGCGCGGCAGCACTTTTGCACGACGTGGGCCACGGGCCGCTCTCCCATGCCACAGAGTCAGCCCTTACTCCATACCTGCGCAAGGATCACGAGAGCATCATTGATATCCTGAAGAAGGGCGAGCTTCGGGCGGTTTTAGACAATTACGGCCTGAAAGCCTCCGATATCCAGGCCGCCATAAATGGAGTTGGTCTGGGACAGATCGTGAGCGGCGAGATCGACGTGGATCGGATGGACTACCTGATCCGGGATGCTCACTACACGGGCGTGGCCTACGGAGTGATCGATCGATTGCGTCTACTGCAAAAGATGACCCTTCACCAGGGAGAGCTGGTGGTGGAGGCAGGAGGCGTGCAGGCGGCAACTTCCCTGCTTATCTCCCGGCTGCTCATGCATCCATCCGTTTATTATCATCATGTCTGCCGCATCTCGGAGTGTATGATCTCCGCCGCCATCCGGCGCATGATTGAAGAGGGAGCCAGTGCACCTGCCGTAAAAGAGATGGACGACATCCAGCTCTTCACTTCCCTGGAAAGGTCGGGCGGCTATGCGGCGGAGATGGCGGCGCGCATCAAATCTCGGAGAATTTTTAAGCGCGCCGTTTACGTCGGCCTGGA
>JAABPZ010000153.1 GCA_011391755.1 Methanothrix sp.
AGCCTTTTGGTCAGACCGACGGCGCAAAGCTGCTCCCCGGCCTGGAGCCGCATCTTCAAAGCCAACTCTTTGGGAATCTCTTCGTTCTTTTCGAGGATGCTCTCTCGAGCACCGTCGAGGGACGACTTTGGGATTCCAGGATGTTTCTTTGCCGGGTCAAAGTTCCTGATTGCCTTTCTGCCACCTAGAAGGCGCATCAATCTTTCACGATATTTTTGATAATATTCTGGATGATCCTCTCTGAGTGGGACCCAGGCCGAATAAAACTCGATGACATCACAGACCTGCTCCTTCCACATCTCCGTGCGAACAAACCCGGGCGCCAGATAATCTGCCAGCTCTTTCGCACCTTCTGCATATTGCATCCATTCTCTGCGCGCCGAATCCTTCGCCCGCTCATTAAGCTCAGCAGGATCAACTCCATCAGGCAGCTCAAGCTTAGCGAGTATTATGTTGGCGACATTAAAGGCCCCTGGCCTATGGTCCTCCTTCAGCTCTTTATCTTCTGCCTTCAGTGCCGGAAATATGAGCTCCCCAGATTTGGCGATCTCCCTAGCTGCAGCCTTACTAATCTCTGAGAGTAAATGGGAGCCAAACCATAGGTCTCGGGTGCGGCGTGCTGCAGAAATGAAATCCTGCACCGGGCCGATGGAGAGGACATAAAGATATGAGGTCATGGGAACACCGGTAAGAATCCCTTTTCATTCGCATACGCCAAGAACGCATCAACTGCTGATCCAATCTTTAGTCCTCTGTTCATAGGAGAGTCTTTATAACCTGCAAATTTTGAATCTATTATTTGGTTGCTTTTGATCAGGCAGGGTCTAGCTAAGTCCGACATGCCAGGTTTTAGATAGGCAGAATCTAAAGGAGGTTTGTTCAATCGGATGATCATCGATGCGAATTTACTGTTCCTAAATTTAATTGGCCTCAATATCAGTGGGCTTGCCATTCGTTCTTTCTTTTCATCTCGCTGCAATGTGGGCTTTATATTTACCCCGCTTTTAGGCAATCTCTCTTCACGAATCTCTATAATAATCGGCATGCCAAATTCTGCCCTAGGAAATGCTGGAAGTGCAATAGTTGACATTCTTTGGTCCTTGCTATGCCAACCTGGTCTGCTCTTTAGATCATTTGTCGTTAGGACGAGTTCTCTTATGGATTCTGCCTCAGGCCACCTAGAACGTCCATGACCGCCATTGCGCCCTAAATCAGCCCCTTGACGTAGATCCTTCAATACTCTAATGGAAGCTTCCCAGCAAGAGATCGCACTTGATCCACTTCTGAGATGAAGTTCTCCAATCGTTGACCATTCGTTAGGTGAAGCATGATGCTTCAATTCATATTTTGATATGCAATTGGCCATCCAGCTCTTAAATCCTTCAATAGAAGGTGGCATGATTTCCGGATCAATTTCCTGATCATTGGACTTGCATCGTAGGCAATACAGCGCACCGCATCCCCTTCTCGTTCTTGCCCCGATACCGCCAAAATTTATCCAAGCCCAAATGGCAGCTTTTACGTCCTTGTCCAATTCTTTGAAGATTTGGCTCTTCTCGGTTTTCTCCACCTCGTTTTCCTTATCTCTGAGAGCCTGAAGGAGCGATTGTCTCATCCAACAAACTCTGAGTACGAATGAAAGTCCTTCCTTCAATAAGGGATTTTTTTTCTCCCTAGTAGGAAATAGAGCATAATCCAAATTCCTATAATGTTGAGGATTCACGGGTTGAATTTCTTCTGGCTGAACTATTTCAATAATAACAGGGCTGGGCCAGTCGGTTGTTCCCCAAATCTCTCCTTCTCTTTGGCGAAGCTCAGCTACAGTATCGCATCTTGTTCCCCGAGTCGCCCGCCACCAGAAACGCAAATTTCCTCGTATGCTTGACGGCCGGATAGGTGTCTTAGGATCAAATTTTCCCGCTTCCGACCCGCCCCCAAAGATAGGAGTTATGACTTGAATTTCATATGTTCTCGTTTCGTAATCCGTATGTTGATTTACGCCTATTGGTTTTTTTGGACAATCCTCAATGCTACGCGCCAATACATCATCTCCCATTAATTATCTCTATTCAATATCTCTCACGCAATCAATTTCACCATCAAATCCCCCCATCCCAAAGTGGCTTGCGTACCCCACCACCACAGGCCCTTGCACCGGCTCCGCAAACTCGATCCGAAACCCATAGCCGATCCCATAAGCCGACCTCCTCCCCTCGCCATTGCTCCTCCGGCAGGCGAAGCTCGCCCAGGGCGTCTCCCGCCCGCCCAAGGAAGTGCAGGGCACAGATTCCACCTCCTCCGGAGCCGGAAGTCCCGCCAGCTCCAGCAACCGCAAGAGATCGTGCTCCGGGCTGCCGATCTGCAAGCCGGTGGCATCTACCTTCGGCACGCCCGCCCGCGTGACCTTGTGGTGGCGCGTGGGCAGGAAGGGCGTGCGAGAGACCCAGGTTCTCGACTTTGCCAACAGCGGGCTCTGGCCTCGCTCAGGGTCCAAGCCGCCGAAGTCCTGTGGTTGGCCGAATCCCAGCAGTACCATCTGTATCTCAAGGTCGCTTCCACCCAAAACCACATTTAAACCTTGCAGAGTCCTCTGATCCTCAGATTCAAAGCCCATGGGTGCATAAATGGTAATGTGAGTGATCTCGCCATCAATGCCCTTCCCCAATCCGCAATTGGATTCACAGAGAACATGAGCATGCCTGTTGCCCTGCAATGGACTTTCTTGCTCACCACATCCTGTGAAGATGCTTGAGCCGTTGGAGAGGCTGACCAGAGCAGAATGGACACGATCCGCAAGTATGATCGTATCAGTGAGCTTTGGCGCATGCTTGCTTGCCACAGCATAGCGAGCAACTGTCGGATTCATCGACATCATCGCGCTCCGCGGAAAGACGATAATATGAAAACAGACGAGAGGACCCCCTTAATGGCAGTCTTGGTGACTAAATCAGCAGATGAAAAACAGCTTCGATGAAGATTATTTGCGTGAAATGCATTCGCAATAACAAGGTTCACCAACTTATCTTTCAGCTTAAGGACGGCAGCAGATATCGCAATTATTTCATTTGATGCGTCTAGAGGAAAACTGAGCTTCCGATACATAATTTCTACACAGAATGACGCGATGCAAAATTCAACGGATATTTCGCGCAGCCAAATATTCCTCCATTACACGCAATATATTTGCTTATAGATAAGGCTTTTTATTGAGATATACATATTTAATATTTTGAAAGTATCCAATATTTCGTTTACCAAAATGATGATATGTGATTCAAGCGATTTTGAAATGTGAAATGTCGTATCCGTTGGCCTAGTAATTACCGGTATTAACTTCCAAGTTGCAAGCTGCGGGGTATTGTGTTTTAAATCAACAATAATTCTCTTAGGTAAATCGCTAACAAGCAGAATACTCGATATAGGAAGTTAAAGTGCGAAATATGGGCGATAAGTCAAAGGTTTCGGGACTGCACAAAATAAAGACCGGATAGAAAATAAGATATTCAAGTAAGTCGGTAACAATAGAGTAATTATAGGTTAGTTGCAACTATTTGCAGGGCCAGATTCAGAGCATCCGGAGATACATGAATAAGATTAGTGCGACCTTGAATAAGATTTTCGTGCGCAATCTTGATGGGTCAGACCTGATGGAGATCTTCTTCGTAACCGCGGTTGCATCCATTCTGGCCATAAGAGGCTTCTTGCATCTTACCAGTTATCCCCAGTTCAGCCCGGGAAACCTGCACATAGCACATGTGCTGGTGGGCGGGATCTTTATGCTGCTGGCCATGATATTGTTTCAGGCTTTTACCGGCCGGGCCGCCAGGTCCCTGGCTGCTCTCTTAGGCGGATTTGGTTTTGGAGCGTTCATAGATGAGGTGGGCAAGTTCGTCACCGCAAATAACGATTACTTCTTCAAGCCAAGCGTGGCCATTATCTACATCATCTTCATTATCATCTATTTCCTCATGGAGCGCATAAACCGCGCCCCCTGGTTGTCGGACAAGGAACGGCTGGTAAACGTCCTCGAACTCACCAAAGAAGCTGTGACGCAGGACCTCAGATCTGAAGATCAGCAAAGAGCCCTGAGCCTCTTGAATGAGGCCGATCCCAAAAATCTGATGACAATCGCTCTTAGCGAGCTGATGAAAAATATTGAATCCATACCGACGCAGGGGCCTGATGCCTGGACAAGAATTAAAAGGCGGGCCAGCGACGCCTATGCACGCATTGTGAGAAAGCCCTGGTTTACCAGAGCCGTGATGGCGTTATTCATCACCATCTCCCTCTTTTCTCTGCTTATCAACTCCCTGGAAATTATCATACTATTTATCCCTGAGTTGCAGCTTCCGCCATTAACCCTGAGTGATTTAGGTGGGACGCTCTGTGCATTGCTGGCCAGCGCCTACGTGGCTGCCGGGGTTCTTAGGATGCATAGGGTGAGGCTCAGGGCCTACCGGCTCTTTAAGACCTCCATCCTCATTCAAATCTTCCTGGTGGATATCTTCATTTTCCTGGATATGGAGTTTGCCGGCCTCATAAAGCTGGCAATCGATATTGCAGTTCTCCTAACTCTGAGATATATGATCG
>JAABPZ010000154.1 GCA_011391755.1 Methanothrix sp.
TAATGTGGGAGAGTTTGAAGAAGGGAGATATTATAAAGCTCCCACTCACCTATTCAGATCTCGTTCAATCTAAGGAGCGGCCTGCACTTCTGCTCTATCATGATATGGAACAGAGGCAGCTCACGGTTGCTTATATTACATCTAAAACATCGAATTTAGGGCTTACGGACATATTGATCGTTTTTGGCTCTCCAACCTGTATCAAAACAGGATTGCCCAAAACCTCAGCAATCAAGGTGCATTGGCTGGCCATGGTCAAAAGAATTCATGTTATCAGCGTTTATGGTGAAGCGGACGACATTCTCAGAGAGCAGGTAAACAGACTCTTGCCCGAATGTCTTGCCATCTAATCGGATCAACAACCCTATTATTTCCATTCTATCCAAGCGCAGAGCCTCCGGCGAGGTGCACGACCGACTATGCAAGAAGTATGCCGGAAAGCCCGTTGTCACCATAGGTTACGGTCCAGACTTTGCCGTGCTGCGCAGTAAGGCCGTAAAGATGAACATTCCCCAGATGGTGAAAGAGCTGATGGAGGAGATTCCCAATGGCGGCGTCTCCGGCGGAGGGCATCTGGTAGTGGGATCAATCAAGTTCATGGGCGGCATGAGAAAAGATGTGCTGGCCAAGCTGGCCGAGAAGATCGCTGCCTGCGGGGTGGACGAGCCTGCAAAGGGCGGATAGACGACGGGCCGGGCACGGGCGTCTTTTCTTTATCGGCGGTTTTTCAGGATGTTGCCTTTTTCAGGATTTCTTCAACGTCATCAAAATAGCCTGGCTGCTGTATCTCTTCAAGTTCTTCCGGTGTGAAGAAGTCCTGCATTCTTCGATAGGTAACAATCGAGGCAGATCGCCCATTTACTATTACCTTCTCGATCTTCACCAGACCATCATCTTCCAGGCGTTTCACTGAAGAATAGACCTTGCCATGCGACCAGCCGATAGACTTGGCAAGAGCATATATGTTCAGACCGGGATGCCCCTCGATCCATTTATACAGCTCCCAGTCCACGTCTTCTGCTAATTCTTCTCTCTTTCGGACGGCTTGTATGGTTTTGGTGAGCATTGGTTTCATAATCTGATACCTGGTTATTTAAACATTACGAGATATCTTTAGAAATAGCAATATATCTTTTAATGATAATCGAAATGCTTATATCATTCTAAGATATCTTGCTTGCGAATGATCGCCAAGGACGGATTTGAGGCAGCGGTACTGATAAGCATATGCAAGGCCACAAAAACCAGCAAATCCGCCCATGTTCCGGAGAGGTCGTTTGCCAGACGGATTCCTAATGAGGGCCGTCTGGTTAAGAAAGCTCTGCGCGAATTGATCCGCGAGGGATATGTGAGCATGCATCCAACCCGCGGTGAGATGACTTATCAGCTGACCAATGAGGGACTGGCATTCTGCCGCGAGATGGCTCGGCGACCTGGATAGCAAACGACCCTATTTCCCCCAGGCCCTCTCCACCAGCCCCCAGCCGCGATCTTTGGCATAGCCCTGCAAGACCTCCTGCACCAGGACCATGAACTGCTCCTGAGTGAGGCTAAGCTGCGCGGCCAGCCTCTCCACCAGCGGCTCGACGTTCTTCACATCATCGCTCTTGATGCTCCGCAGGACTATGGCAGCTAGGGCCATGAGCCGCAGACCTTCTTGCATCTTATCCTGCTGCACGGCCAGAGCCCCGAGCTGGAAGAAGGCTCCCGCTTCCGCGGGTCTATCGGCCAGCTCTTGATTGATCCGCAAGGCTTTCTGGAAGCTATCAACTGCCGCCTCTTTCTCTCCGGCCTGAGAATGGATCATGCCCAGACTGTGCAAAATAGCGGCCTCGCCGGCCCGATCGCCCATCTCTGCAAAGAGCGGCAGAACCTCGGCAAACTCTGCACCTGCCAGCGGGAAGTCGCCCTTCTCCAGATCGAGGCTGGCCAGGTTGAAGAGGGCAAAAGCCTCGCCTTTACGGTCTCCGGCGGTTTTAAGAAGCTCCATTGATTTCACAAGTCCCTGGCGAGCGGCATCATAATCACACCGGCTCATATCCAGGCGGGCCATCTCCTGCAAAGCCGCAGCCTCGCCTTTCATATCACCCAGGCTCTTCATGATCTCTACAATCTTCTGCAGCTTCTCGACAGCAGCCGCGTTCTCGTTTTTCAACATGTCAATGGCGGATAAGCGGCTTAAGCTGGCCGCTTCCCCGGATTGATCGCTGGCGTTATGAAATGCGTCCGCTGCCTTTTGCAGGCTCTCTTTGGCCAGGTCGTACTTTTCCTGGTGCAGGAGAGCCGTGCCCAGATCGTGGTAGGCGGCAGCGTCCGGGGCGATCTGCAGGGCCCGCCCGTACCACTCTACCGCCTTTCTGTATTCGCCCTGATCCAGATAGGCTCGGGCGATCCAGGCCGTGGGGCCGGACGATTGCCGGTCCAGATCCAATAGCTCCTGATTTAGCCTTATCAACTCAGAGTAGTAGCCGCGCCTCTGCAGGTAGCCACTGATGTGGGCTGTCACAGCGATGGCATTGTCTTGATCTTTGGCCGCCAGATAGTGCCCGCGCGCCTCCAGCAAGACGTCCAAGCGGGAGAGGCGAAGCTGCGCTGAGCGCCCGGCCTTTGCCAGGTCTCTCAGAAAATCGCCCGCCGCCTTTTGCGCCGCGCCCTGTTCCTGCGGGCTTAAGGATGCCAGGAGTGGGGCGCGAAGGGATGAGGGCACCGCCCACAGCTCTCCCACCGGATAGGCCAATGAGAGATCCTGCCACTCGCCGGCATTGGCGGCGGCCTGCTCTTCCGCCGCGCCGGAGACGGCGGCTAAGCCGTCCAAGCTTATGGCCATGTTGTAGACCGCGGCCTGGGAGAGAGCATGGCTGGAGGCGGAGCCCAGGCGAGAGATAAGCTTGGTCAGCGGATCATCGTTTGCGGCGAGATCTCCCCCGCTCAAGGCCTTGCCTGTTTGGGCCAGGCGTGAAGGAAGGCCCGAAGCGGCATGGTAGTGCGCGGCAAGAGCGGCATAATTGATCTCGCCTTTTTTATAGCGATCCGCCAGGCCTTCATCCCGAAGAAGATATCTAATGAATGCCGCCTGGCCCAGGCCCTCCAGCTTCCACTGCACCGCGCGGGCCGGCAAGGTGGTGGCATCTGCTGGCAAAGCCTGGCATGTTATAATGGCACGTCCTGCGGTCATGCCTTTTAGCATCTGTAGGTAGAATTCGGCCAGATCCGGGTCCGAAATTTTGCCGGTCTTGCCATCCAGCTCCAGACCGTCCCAAACCATCAGAATGCGGGAGGCTTTTAGCATTTCCAGCAAGCTTTGCAGCCGTTCTCGGACAGAGCGCCGCGGGTCTTTGAGGGATTCGTCACCAATTCCGTTCAAATGGCCCACTGCCGCCTCCAGCAGCCGGGCGGAAGTTATGCGGTTATGTGGCGAGCTGTAAATGGGCAGAACGCTGTAGCCGGGCTCGAGCCGGCGGGCGAGATGAACAGCCAGAGCGCTCTTGCCCACACCATCAGGACCGGTGATGATCAGAGTCTGCCTACCACCCTCTCGCAAGGCGGGCAGGAGCCGCTCTAGATCGCGTCTCCTGTCTACAAAACACTCCGCCCGCCCTTCCGTCAGGCCCGGCAGGGCGAGCAGCTCCGGAGTGAGGGCAGCCGGCGCAGCTCTCTCTTGGGAATCGTAAATCTTTGCCAGATCATAGATCGAGTAGAGCGCTGGAACTGAAACGGGCGCAGAAGCAGAAGCTGCAGCGACCTCCCGGCGCACGGATAGCAGCGCTTCATCCATTGATTGACCGGCGACCAGGGCCCGGTATAGGGGCTTGCTGGCAGCAGTGGGTGCATCCCAGACCACGGCCAGAGGAATGCTCTCCGCCAGCCTCTGGCCGAGCAGATGAAGAGCTAAGGGGGGCTCGCTCTGCCGACCGCTCAGGATGATGCCCACAAGGCCGCAGTCCTTCAGGGCCGCGGCCATTTCCTCTGCCAATCGCAGATCGGCCCGGCCCGCCTGCCCCTGCATGGAGAATGCCGCACTGCCGCCGGACAGTTTCCCCTGGCCTGCCAGATGCAGCAGATGGGGCCGGAAGGTCTCGACCTTGTCCAACAGCTCCACCCAGGTGCCGCTCTCAGAGATGACGACTGTCATGTCCAACCCCTCCGCCACCTTTTGGATCGACTGCTCTTCTTCTTCAAAGTCTAACGGCTCAGCAGCCAAAAAAAGTACGCGCAGCGGCCCCGGCCAAAGCTTCGTCGAGGAGGCAATAAGCCCGTCCGCTGCCGCTGGCAGGCGAATGATGCTGCCTTCCTCACTGCCGCTCGGCTGCCTGGAAAGATGGAGCAGCTCCCAGGGCAGTTGCAGCACCTCCGGGATTTGCGAGGCTACCGTCAGCCGTGCACCGGGCAGGATCATATTTGCAAAATCCTGCCCGCTTGACTCCAGGAAGAGATGAAATAATCCGTCCCGAAGGATGGGCAGATAGCTCTTAGCTCTGGCAAGATCAGCGCCCTGCAAAAGAGAGAAGGTTCCTCGCTATTCTAAGTGGACATGGGGCAAAGTTTAACAATATCCTTTCTTAAATTATTATCTATGACTCAAT
>JAABPZ010000155.1 GCA_011391755.1 Methanothrix sp.
TTATCCTTGTCATAGAGATATCCTGAGAGGCTATATTCTCCCGGATACATAATATGGACGCCTGCGTCAATTACTAGGTAATCGAATTTTCCATCTTCATTGATGTCGATGCCCCGGTCTAAGTAGTTACCCGTCAAATCGGCAAATTCAGCGCCCATGGACAATATCTGGCCGCAAGCTGGCGGACTGCAAATTGCCATCACGACTAATAATAATAAGATAAGCAGAACCTTGTGCACCTGAGCCACTCCTTCTCATGAGATCATAAAAAAAATACTTGGTCTAAAATCCTTTTAGGCAGGTTTTTTGCATTCATACTGCCCTGTAACGGTGCAGAATGTGCATCCTTCTGGCAGACCCGGCGTTGTAGATATTTGCTTGGATATCACATTTCCATTTGCATCTAGTTTCGTGGTCAGAGTATTATCCTTTGCCAATGATGCATCCTGTGTAATCTCGGTTTTTGTGCCATCTGGATTGATGATCTCAGTATACTTCTTCAGGCCAATGGGCTCGAAGGTCTCTTGCTTGGCGACGGTTCCATCCGGATTGTAGGTGATGGTCAAAACAGGCCCATTTCCTGAAGAGACCGTCCGGCTGCTGGCTAGCTTTCCATCCGGACCGTGATATTCTCTCAGTATATTGCCATTTTGATCCTTGTAGATAGTAACGTTATATGTAACTCCACCTTCCGTCACCTGTTCTGTTGTCACAGTCGAGCCTGCTTTATCGAAGTTGGCATTTTTTGCCAGCATATCCGTTTGCACGCCTTGCATCCTCGTTTGCAGCGCCTCTAGCACATCTTGAGGGCTGCCCGCCTGAGCCCAAGCAGATTGGGTAAGTGCCAGTAGAAAAATAATGGCCGAGCAAGCTATAATGCTCTTGAATCCTGTCATAAATTATTACACCTCTTCCTAACATATTCGTTGGTCTTCTATTTATCTCTATTTGAGCAAATGCATTTGCTCCTTTCCGGGCGGTCTGTCTATCAAATTACCTCGATCTCTTGTTGCTTTATGCCCAGCAAGCCCTTTCCCGGTGAATATGCCGCACAGGTCAATATGTATTCTCCCTTCTCCCAGGGTTTATCCGCGAGGAGGATGAGATCGACTCCCGGTTGAGTTGATTCCTGCAGGCCTACGGCACTGTTTGCGGGCAGGAGGGGCAGCAGATTCATGAGAAGCTCGGAGGAGATTTTGAGCGGGCCCTGTATCTGCAGGGATTTGGAGCCCAAGGACAGAGTTAGATCAAAACTGTTTGAAGTTTTATTTATTGCCATGCCCAGGCTGGCGTTTTCATAATCTTTTCGAGAGATCATAATCGCCGCGAAGATTTTGCTCTGATTGCCCGGCGCGGTTGTATTCATCTTCACCTGAATAAATGGCTCGTCCGCCTTTACAATGCTTGGCATCTGCAGAATGATTTGTCCTGGTGTTATCAGCAAAGGCATAGACATGAGCACACTTGATTTATTTTCAAAATTCAGTGAATACATGCCACTGCTGCTACTTGAGAGCTGGAATGATGTGCCACTTTGCTTGGTGCTACCATTTGATTCAAGCAAAGTTTTCGCGCATTCTTTCCCACTAAAGTCCTTAATTCCCTGATCACCGGAGAGATAGAATGAGAGATTGAAGGGAGATATGCACACCGAGATATTGGATGCTTCATCGGGAAGGGGAAAAAGAAAAGCGCCAATAATAGATTGGTTGAGAGAATAAACAGGAAGACGGCTAAAAAGCTCCATCCCTTTAGCCTCCTGTGCCAGGCTCATCTTGGGCATTATCAGCAGATCATTTCCTTCAAGGCTAATTGGGCCCGTTCCGAGAGAGTCGCCGAAAAAGGCCAACGAAGAGTTACCCAATGCAGTCACGCTAATGGGAAATATAAGGAGCAAGAGCAGTGCCAATTTTTCAATCATAGCCAACAAAAGAGATTAGGAAAGTATATATGGCTTTTCCGTTAAAGATCGAACGAGCAGATATGAGATCTTTGAACAGAAAAGAGGTTCGCGATTTCATGAATGAGGGAATCTATTAAATCGGCAGAAGAATAAACCAGGATTGAGATGAACGCAAAGGATATTACAAGATATAACCTTGATCTTATACTTCCCGTATTTTTAATACTTCTGGCAGAGCTTCTCATCTTTCTCGGCAAACCCAACGCAGCAATGCCTATTCATGCCCTGAATTTAATTTTGCTAATCTTATCGTCCATTTATATAAACAATCGCATATATCCTGCTCTAATGCTCATGCCCCTTTTCCGGCTTTTAAATGTCGCGATGCCCGTGTTTTTCGATTTAACTCTGTACTCTTATTCCATGGTGTACGCGCCCATGTTCATACCCATTTATTTTATTATGAAAGATGGTTTTGTGGGTCGCGCAGAAGCAGGATTGACCTTTAAAGGTTTTTGGTTTTATCTGCCTCTGGCAATTTCGGTGGGCTTTGCCCTGGGGTGGGGAGAATATAATGTGATACACCCCCAACTGCTGACCCCGGGCGCCAATATCAAAGATGTTTTGATTCTTATTGTGACTATGATCTTCTTTGTGGGAATTGTAGAGGAATTCATCTTCCGGTCGTCTTTGCAGACGGTACTGGAAGAGAGGCTGGGTTCAATTACGGGACTATTGCTGGCGAGCGTAATATTCGGATTCATGCACAGCGGCTACCAAATGCCCCTGGAGCTTCTTTACGTTTCTTTTGCCGGAGTTATCTTCGGGCTGCTCTTCTGGCTGACCAAGAGCCTGCCCGTTATCTCTCTAGCGCACGGCGTTACTAATATCTCTTTATTTCTGGTCGTACCCCTAGACTCCGCTATCTTGATTTATTTGATCGTGGTCCCAGCACTCATATTTGTATTCTATGCCTACGTTTTCAAGAGGATATCAGGCGTAGGCGGGAGCGGAAAGGTGCAAAATTAAAATCGGCATCAACTGCCTTGAAAAGATCAAAAAAAAGAGTGACTGAGGGCTAAAAGCACTAGCATTGGAAGCACTTATTTGCCTACAACATCGATCACTTTGTAGCCGACAATCAGGAAGAATGTGAGCACCATCGGCACTATGGCCAGGTTCAACATGGTTGATAAGCGCTTATTCCATTGCGATGAAGCAGACAGGATTTCTGAGGCGCTGAGCAGAGCGATAAGGCATATGACACTTATAACGCTGATTTCAGAGACACCAACCGTAGCAAAAGTACTAACTACTGATGTGGTGCTTGCTGCACTCATAGTGCTTGCTGCACTCATAGTGCTTGCTGCACTCATGGTGCTTGCTGCACTCATGGTGCTGCTTACCGTACTCAACATGGATGATAGCATAATATCCCTCAGTAATTGATTTCAGATTCGTACCAATACTACCTAACACTCCCTGTGTATTTATAGATTCCCCAAGGGAGAAGTGAATTGGGTAGTGATTCAAGAATGTGTTGGTGTTATTGGGACAAGTCCGATGCATGCGATACTGCAAACACGCCTACAGAGGGCCTATTCTTCGATAAATTCGTATTCAGGTCTTGGGTGAAGCATCACCAAAATCGAATGCCTTGGGTCCATTATGGCTATGGGTGTCCATTATGTTATTTGTTAGCTTTTTTAATGGACGGCGTACGCAACCAAATTTTCACACACAACCGAAAAAGGTTTAAAGCAAGAAGGTTTAGCTTTAGAAACGCTTATTGAAAGATCATATTCACTGCGTCATTCATGGAGGGAGAGTCTTGAGAAAAGGATACAAATTCGGGTTTTTAGTTGCGATCTTATTTTCTGTAATTTTCGCGGGATCGATCAGCGTCCAGGCATATGATGAAGTATATACAAATACCAGCACCCTGTCAGGATATTTATATCATATAGATCAAAATGTTAAAGGAAACGGGTTCTTTAACTCTTATCAAACCTCAAACGACACAAGCCTTATTTGGAGCAATAAGGCTCATGGAAGCGGAAGCTATGATTATGAATCAAAGATTGATTCGCGCTTAAAAGCCAAATTCGATACAAATACCGATGATTACAAAGCAACCGCCGATCAGGGTATGACCTTTATCGAGAGCGTAGACTTTTCCTATGCACCAGTCAGCATGCAAATGGGCAAGTACTCCCTTCCCATTGCCTTCCAGTCAATGGGTGCTGAATCTACATGTGTAAAGAACTACATATCCAACGTCTCCATGGATGCCAGGTTTAATTACGCAGATACCCTCAGCAAGAATCTATCTTCAGAACTATACTGGAACGCAGGCTACAACACCGGGGGAGATTATGAATCTACTGTGGGAAGTGATGCCAGGACCAAGCTTAATTTTGAGGCGGCATTCTCCGGAAGCGGCCATGTGGGGGCCCTGGATATGAGCAGGGGCGAGGATGATCCAAATATTCTGATCGATGAGGACTACAGAGGAACCTATTACATAACCAAGAATATGTCACATGAAACCAAATACAATCTAAAGCAGAAGATTGAAGAGTGGCTGCCCTGTTGCTCCGGTGGCTACCTTACCATGCCTACTGCCTATTTGGGGGACTCGAAGCTTAAGGGCGCC
>JAABPZ010000017.1 GCA_011391755.1 Methanothrix sp.
TCAAGCCCCAGATCATAGAGCTGATAGTGAAGATAAATGGTTCCGAGATAAATGGTTCCGTCACAAATATCTATGGTAACGCCTCCTATGCAAAGGATAAGCAAGAGGCTCTGCTGAGGAATATCACGTCTGCCTTAGGCTTCGATTACAGTGCCGGAATTATGGTCAAGGCCAAGAGGAACCCTTCAACCTACAATATCGGGATGCATGATGTCAGGACCAGCCTGCGTTACGACGAACACAATCCTGAGATTGCCCTTTTGGATATGATTCATGAATGCGGTCACGGCATCGCTGCTCAGAGGATTCCCGATGAGTACGTTGGAATGCCAATAGGAACAGAACCGGGCATGGATATGGGCGAGGCCGAGGCGAGGATTTTTGAGAATAATCTGGGTCGTAGCATTGCTTTCTGGCAGTATTGGTTGCCTCAGATGAAGAATGAGTTCAGACCAAACATGGATAACGTCTCAGTGGATGACATGCATAGATACATCAATCGGCTCAATATTATTCCCATCCGCATTGATGCCGATGAGGTATCCTACATAATTCATATAATCATCCGCTATGAGATAGAGCGCGACCTCTTCGAAGGAAAGATCAGCGTTGACGATCTGCCGGTGATCTGGAAACAGAAGTACAAGGATTATTTGGGATTGAACATCACCGATGACAATGACGGCATACTTCAGGATGTTCATTGGGCTTATGGAAGCTTTGGCTACTTCCCGGCTTATGCGCTGGCTTCCATGAACGCGGCTCAGCTGGAGGCGGCCATGAGAAAAGACCATCCTGACCTGGACCAGAGATTCGCTTCAGGCGACTTCTCCATACCTGCTATCTGGATGCAGGAGCATGTGTACAAGTATGGTGCCGTCTTTGATACGTCTGAGCTGATGAAGAAGGCAACAGGAAACGAGACAGAGGCTTATGATTTTCTGAACTACCTGAACAGCAAATACGAGAAGATATACAATCTTTTGTGATGCCTGAAGACTTGCAGCGTCATTGGAGCCTGCAAGCCACTTATTTTTTTTCACAGGAAAGCTCTTGGCAAAGCCTCTAGCAGCAGGAGAAGTAGCGCTAAAGGCATGAGCCTAATTCAAGCGAGGCCGGAGCCAGGCCCCCCCCGCGCGCTTGGGAAGGGCCTGCTGCGGCTGCGCGTGTGGGCCCAGGCAGCGGAGGTCCACCGGGGCGCGGGGCTCGCAAGCCCTTGGAAAGCAGGGCGAGCGGGAGCAGGCTAGCTCGCATCGTTGGGCAGTGGGGGAATCATCGGCATCGAGCTCAATTAGGCCCGGCTTGCTGCCAGGATCAATAGTTGTCAATCGCTGCATCCACATCCTGCTTAGGATGTCCCATGATCCCGAACGAACTGATCCCTTTGGTTCACTGCATTTGTGTTGCTCGGATCTACCTCAATGGCCTTTTCCGTAGCCGAAATGGCTTCTTCGTATCTGTCCAGGAAATAAAGAGCTACGCCTTTGTTTCTCCAGACTTCCGTATTGCCTGGGTTTAGTGCGATGGATTTTTCCAGCGCCTGGAGGGCTTCTTCGTAGCGATCCTGATTCATGAGTTCGTAACCGCTCTGTGCCCAGCGATCTGCGTCGTTTTGTTCGTTACCAAAATTCCGATCCGGCCGGGAAGATTCGTCCGGTATTAACTGGGTTGAAGTATCACGGTTGCCGTTATTCGACCTGGGCACAATCTGCGTGTCGAAAGATTTCAGCATACCCCGGCTATTCTCGCCGGTATAGACTGCGAAATGCAGGTGGTTGACGTTACCTGCGCCGATATGGGAGACATAGCCTATGACTGTGTCCTGAGTAACATTCTGTCCTTTTGAGACCTGGATGTTGCCCAGGTGAAGATAGCCGCTCCACCACCTCGTTCCTTGATCTTCGTGCTCTATCAGCACCTGGCCGTAGCTTCCCGGGTCGTCTGCATTCTTGCACTCGCCAAAGGTTTGAGTGACGATGCCGGGTGCGATTGCGTAAACGGGCTGGTTGTAGTCGGAATCGTGCGACGGCGTGTTCAGGTTTGCGTCCCATGCATAAGTGTCATCAGCTCCGCAGATGCCTCCGCCTGCGACGTGCCCTCCCGTCTGGTGCTGATTGAAGCACCACTGGGTATTCGAGCAATCGCCAAGGATGCTGACTATCTCAAGCGGGCCGTCCACTGGCGAGAGGACCTGGGACGGCAGCCCATCGCCCTGCGCAGAAACGGCTGATGTCAGTGCAAATACTACTAATATCGATATTGCGAAAGTGCGTCTGATCATTTTGATTACTTTACCTTGCAGATATGTTTTGATTCCATTTTCATGAATCCGGCTGGCCCGAACGGAGACCGCTCGCACGCGGAAGCCCGCCGGGGCGGCGTGGCCGCACGTCCCGCAAAGCAGGGCGGGAGCGAGCTAGCCCGCCCGACCGGGCAGCCGGACGATGTCGCCCTCGACATCGACCTTGATCAGCCAGGTACCGCCTGCTATATTGAGCCTGGAGCCAAAGGTGTTGATTTCTGCGGTCAGTGTCCCATTGTCTATGACTTTATATGCAAAATCCTCTGGACTACCGCATGATATTTTGGCTCTCTCGCCGCAGGTTATGGGAAAGTCGCGAAACTCCACCAGGCCTAACCGGTAATCGATGCGAGACGCCCCCAGGTCCGTCGCAAAGTCCCTGACGACCGCAGAAAGCTCGTTGATCTCTCCGCCCATGCTGTTGCTGGTGTCGAAGACAAAGACGATGTCCGCCTTTTTATCCGTCAGACAGTCGAGATACTTCTCCATTGACCTGGCATCCTCAGAGGAGGCCAGAGGCAGGAGAAGCATCGTAAAAAAAGCCAAAGCCATCAGCTTTAAAGAGCACTCTTCACAGAAATCCACCCTCACAAATGATTCGGAATCTTGAAGGCACTTGCTCTATAAATATTGATCGAGAATTGCCCTTCTCTCATCGAGACTTCGCGGCTTCGCGTGATACGTTTGATCTCACGCGAAGCCTTGATGGGCACGAAGAAGCCAGTGTCCCGGCCACGAGCGCTCGCCCGCGAGCCCGCCCGGCCAGAATGCTGGTGACAAGAGACCCCGATGGCCCTTTTGTGAAATATCTCCTGCCATGAAGAGGCAAAGAAAGATGGCGGCAGT
The DNA here is from genome assembly GCA_011391755.1 of Methanothrix sp. Lineage (GTDB taxonomy): Archaea > Halobacteriota > Methanosarcinia > Methanotrichales > Methanotrichaceae > Methanothrix. Next base: position 3,149 of record JAABPZ010000017.1, read on the forward strand.
TCTGGAATAAGGCCCGACAGCCTATTGAATGATAACTCGTAATGAGCTTTTGGCCATGCCCTATACTGCAATATTCCTGCCAAAGGCTGAAAAATATCTGGTTAAGCTGGATCAGGACACCTACGAGCAGATAGAAGAGCATGTAGAGGAGTTAAAGAAGAACCCCTATAAGCGCCGCCCATTTGCAGATATCAAGAAGCTTGGGGGCTTCAAATCGCCTGCGATGTACCGAATGAGGATCGGACGACAGCGACTGGAATACTTCGTTGAGGAATCCGAGAAGGTGATATACATCACCAAGGCCTTTCCTCAATCTGGAGATTCGGATTACCGATGAAGGTATATATTAAAAACAGCTTAAATATGCCAGGTGATTATCTGATGGCAGCCGTCGTGAGAGTAAGAGAAGAGAAAATAGATTACAGCGAGGCAGCGTACGTTGATTCCCAATATGAGTATTTGCAGAAGCATAAATCTGAGGGAATCACATCAGAGGAATTACGACGCAAGCGTGCAGATCAACGCTAAACAAAGCTCTATTTTATTCCCGTAAAATATCCACCACATAATGTGCAAATGGTGGAAAAAGAAAAGGCAAAAATTTTATTGAGGCAGCAGAACTGCTGCTGCCTGCATTGCCCAGTTGATGAAGGCCTCTGGGAAGACACCGATCCAGACCACTGCCAAAAGGGTCAGGACGAGTGCTACCACATATCCTTTCTGCTCTTTGATCTTGGGGCCCGCGGCCTCTTTGAGATACATGTAGCTGATGATCCTCAGGTAGTACACCAGCGACAGAGCGCTGTTGAGGATGGCCAGCACTGCCAGCCAGACCAGGCCGGAGTAAATGGCCGAGCTGAAGAGCACGAACTTGCCGATGTATCCTGCCGTGGGGGGTATGCCCGCCAGCGCAAACATGAAGATGAGCATGCAAAACGCGGTTATGGGCGCCCTCTTGGCAAGACCCGCATAGTTGGATATGTCATCCGGGTCGGTTTCGCTTCCCTTGGACACATTGCTTGCGACCAATGCCGTGCCTATGAAGGCTCCCGTCTTCATGAGAGCGTGTCCCAGGATGAGCAGCAGTGCGCCGGCAATGCCCAGTTGATCGGCTCGAATCGGCCCCATGTTCAGCACATTAACTGGCATAGCTCCATAAGCTGCGCCCACCACTACAAAGGCGATGGCGATGTAGCCCGCCTGAGCAATGGAAGAGTATGCCAGTATGCGCCGCACATTGTTTTGCCAGCAGGCCGCCAGGTTACCGAGCGTCATGGTTACTGCCGCCAGCATGGCGAAGGCCATGTACCACTCCATGCGCAGAGCCACCAGGGCAATGAGAATTACCCTGAAGGCGGCGACAAAGCCCATCTTCTTGGAGCCGGCTGCCAGCAGGGCCGAGACCAGGGGCGGTGCGCCCTCGTAGGTATCGGGAGCCCACATATGGAAAGGCACCAGTGCCATCTTGAAGCCAAATCCCACGATGACGAAGAGCAGAGCCACCAGCGTTGCCGGGCCGAAGTTATCCAGCGATGCTACAGCGATATCCGCGAGATGGGTTGATCCTGCCATGCCGTAGAGCAGCGAGAAGCCAAAGAGCATGAACGCAGAAGCGACTGAACCGAAGATGAAGTACTTCATGGCCGCTTCCAGGTTCTTCCGGCTTCTATCAAAGGCCGCCAGGGCATAGGTGGACAGGCTGGCCAGCTCGAAGCCCACGAACAGGGTGATGATGTCAACGGAGCTGGAGACCACCATCATGCCCACGGTGGCAAAGAGCAGCAGTGCGAAGTACTCGTCTGCGCCCTTTCCCGTGTACTTGGACATGGAGGCTATCACTACCAGCAGCGATACCACCAGGAAGACGACCTTGAAGAACTGAGACAGGGCATCCACCGAGATGGTATCAAAGAAGAACAGAGTTGGCTTGATGGTCAAATTGGAGGCCACCAGCGCCAGAGCTGCCACCAGTCCGGCTGCGCTCAGGTATCCCATGAGCTTGCCGCTGTTCTTCATCAGGGAACCCAGCAGTACAACGAGCACTGCCAGGATTGTTAGTAGCGCTTCTCCCCAGAGGGGTGCGTAGTGTGAAAATTCCACTTCAGATCACCCCCATCTCTGTCAGAGTCATTACAGGCTCCATGACCTGAGTTGCCGCTGTTCCCATTATATCTGTGATAAGCCCGGGTTGTAGACCGAAGATCAAAGAGAGAACTATGATCATGGCCATGGAGAACAGCTCGTAGGCATGCGGTTCATGAACATTCATATACTTCTTCAATATCGGTCCGAACATAGCCTTTTGCATGGCCCAGAGGTGATAAGCAGCCGTTGTCACCACGCTCAGGAAGACTACGATCATGGTGTAGACGGGCAAGGTTGCAAACGACCCGGTCAGAACCATGAACTCGGCCACGAAGCCGCTCATGCCCGGCAGTCCCAGGGAGGCCATGAATCCGGCCATCATGATGACTGCGAACTTGGGCATGCGATCAGCCAGGCCACCGAGATCGGCAATTACTCTGGTCCCTACCACGTGCTGGATGGTACCGGCGGACATGAACAGGACGCAGGTGATGATGCCATGCGAGAACTGCTGGAACATAGCACCGGTAACCGACATCCAGGTGAAGGCCACAGCACCGAGTGTGACAAAGCCCATGTGGCTGACGGATGAGTATGCTACCAGCTTCTTGATGTCCTTTTGTGCCAGCGCCATGAAGGCTCCGTAGACGATGGATATCACCGCGATGATGGCGATGATGGTCACGAATGCCTTATCGACGTGGGGGAGCATGGGCAATATGACCCGGAAGAGGCCGTATCCGCCCATCTTAAGCAGCAGAGCTGCCAGCACGACCGAACCGGCGGTGGGTGCCTCGACGTGGGCATCCGGCAGCCAGGTATGGAAGGGGAAGGCAGGCATCTTGACCAGAAATCCCAGGAGCAGTCCGGCGAAGATGATATTGAGCATGCTTGTTGGGAAGATGGTCTTGTCTGCTGTTGCTGCCAGCAAGGTGAGCATGTCGAAAGTTCTCGACCCGTCGGGCATCTGGTAGGTGAAGTACAGGGCAAAGATTGCCAAGAGCATCACCAGGCTTGCCACGTGGGTGTAGATGAAGAACTTGACTGCAGCGTAGTCCTTTCTCGGTCCGCCCCACGATCCAATTAGGAAGAACATGGGTATGAGCACAATCTCCCAGAAGATGTAGAAGAGGAAGAAGTCCAAAGATGTAAAGACACCCAGTACCCCGACTTCATTGAGAAGAAGCAGGGCAAAGTACTGATTGGGCTTCTTGGTCTCTCCCCAGGAGTATATTATTACCAGTACGGATACTATTGTGGAAAGCAGAACTAAGGGAAAGCCTATGCCGTCGATGCCCACAGTGTACTTGACGCCAAGGGAAGGAACCCAGTTGTAGCTCTCCACAAACTGCATTATCTTCGAAGTTTTGTCAAACTCCATGTACATTTGCAGGGATAGGGCTAAAGGTATAAGCGAGGCGATTAGGGCCACGAATTTGGCCTTGGTTCCCGCATAGAAGGATAGCACCGCCCCCAGAAGGGGAATGGCAATCAATAGCGAGATTGCATTTGAGATCATACCAGGCCCACCTCCTTAGCCAGAGTAATTACAACCACCAGCACCACAACTCCCAGCACCAGCGCCGTAACATAGTTTTGCACTATGCCGGTCTGAACCTTTCTTACATGCTGTGCGAAGCCCAAAACCAAAGCAGAGAGCCAATTCAGCCAGCCGTCTACGAGCTTGATATCGATCGTATTGCAGATCAAAGCCGTGCCGTAGACTACAGTTTCCGCGAACCAGCCCGTCATGATTTCGTGCTGGTAGTATCCCTTGAGCAGCAATTTCCGAATGGGGTCCTTCTCGCCTGTGACCTGGCTTGGGTCAAACTTCTTGATTTTGTCCCAGTAGAACAGCCCAGCTAAGAGAATGCCGCCAATGGCAACAAATATTGGCAGTATCTGGATGTACCAGGGCTCACCATGAGCTTCTTCTCCGCCGGCTTCTCCTTCAGCTGCAGCACCATGCCCACCTTCAGCAGCGACGGCACCATGCTCGCCCTCAGCGGCAGGAGCGCCGTGCTCTCCTTCAAGCATCGCATGGCCTCCGATTACACTGAGTTCCACAAAGTCGATATCTTCGAAGGTGGAGTCAAGGTAACTATAGAAGTCATCTTGCGCCGCCCACCCGAATCCAAAGGCAAATACCGCTAAGATAACCAGCGGCCCGAGCATAACCCAGGGAGACTCGTGATGAGCGTAGTTGGACCTTTCCTTGCCGGTGAAGACGGAGAACCACATTCTGAAGGTATAGATAGCAGTCAGAACGGCGGCTAAGACCAGGAATATGTAGGGCAGGAAATTGATCAACGTGCCGTACTCATAGGCGATTACTATGATCTCATCCTTGGAGAAGAATCCCGTGAATAATGGGAATCCGGCCAGGGACAGTGAACCTATGAGCATGGTGTACATGGTCCATTTCATGTACTTTCCTACGCCCCCCATCTCCCTCAGATCATTGGTGTTGACGGCGTGAATAACGGAACCCGCGCAAAGGAAGAGCAGCGATTTGAAGAAGGAATGGCCGATGAGGTGGAACATGGAAACTCCCACGGCAACGGCTCCTACTGCTGCTCCTACACCCAGTCCGGCCATCATGAAGCCGAGCTGCGATACAGTTGAAAAGGCCAGAACTCTCTTGATATCGAAGGAGGTCAGGCCCATGGTTGCTGCAAATAAAGCTGTGAATGCACCTACTGCTGCTACGGCCGTCAGCCCATGGGGCGCGGCGTAGAAGAGCGGAAACATTCTGGCAACGAGGTAAACACCTGCTGTAACCATGGTCGCAGCGTGGATCATGGCGGATACGGTGGTTGGACCCTCCATGGCATCAGGAAGCCAGACATGCAGTGGGAACTGACCGGACTTGCCTACTGCGCCGCCCAATAATCCCAGAGCTATCAAAGTCAGTTGATCCGGAGCGATCTGCGAGATATGAGCGTAGATCACCGGGAACTGCAAGAGGTATTCTCCGGGCTTGAGAGCGAGGTTCAGGTTGGCCAGGTTATTGTAGAGCAGAATTATGCCTGCCAGGAAAAGAACGTCTCCCACCCGCGTTGTCAGGAAAGCCTTCTTAGCTGCCGCAGCCGCCGAGGGCTTTCTGTACCAAAAGCCGATCAAGAGATATGAACACAGTCCCACCAGCTCCCAGAATATGAAAAGCTGAAGCAGGTTATCGGCATAGACCAGACCGAGCATGGCAGCAGAAAATAATGCCGCCTCAGCGAAGTATCTGGCTGCGCCCGGATCGCCATTCATGTAACCATTGCCGTAGATGTGGATAAGTGTAACGACAAAGGATACCATGAGCAGCATCACGAGCGCAAGAGGATCTATCAATATGCCCACATTGAAATTTGCAAACCAGGGCATGGACTGATGTACGATCTCACTGGGATAGGTCTCCGAGAATATTCCCAGAGATACTATCAGCGCGCCAAAGGTTGCCAGGACGGTGATAAAGCCTCCGCCCCTGGGCAGATGCCAGCCTAAGAAGAGGCATAGCAAGAAAGCCAGTACGGGAAGTGCTACTATCAGATAAGCATAATCAGCGTACATTCCTTACCACCTCATGGCGTTAATATTGTCCAGGTCAATAGTTCCGTATAGCCTGTACAGCGCAATCAATATCGCAAATCCAACACCTGCTTCAGCCGCTGCCAGCGCAATGGAGAACAGGGCAAAGACCTGGCCATTCACATTGGGCTGGTACGCTGAGAAGGCGACAAGATTGATGTTGGCGCTATTGAGCAAGAGCTCGATGCACATCATAAGCTTGACACCGTTCTTTTGAGTAAAGAGTCCGTACAAGCCGATAGTGAACATCGTGGATGCCAGCAGTATATAAAGCTCCAACGGTATCATCGGTAAATCTCCCTCCTTGTCATCGGTTGTCGCCCTCCTCAGGCAACCTCCTTTCGTGCGACCCAAACCGCTCCGACCAAGGCAGCCGTCAAGACCAGGGCCAAGATCTCAAAAGCAAAGACGTAAGAGGTGAATATCTCCAATCCCACGTCTCCAATGCCGCTCTCCGGCAACCTCAATCCCTCCTGAGGCTCATAACTTGTCGGCTGTTTTTCGCTTGCCCCCCAATCGGTAAGGGAGAACGAGGCGAAGATAGCCGCCAGGAAGGCCAGGGTTATGATAATTATCTTAAATTTCACCATGGGACTCCTCCATAATCGTCTTCCTCGTGAGCATCACGGCGAAGAGTATCAGAACTCCGACGGCTCCAATGTACACCAGAATCTGAGCCACACCCACGAAGGGAGCATTCAGGGATATGTACAAAGCGGCCACGCCAGCAAAGCTTCCCAGCAGGTAAAGAGCGCTGTGAACTATATTTTTAGCGTAGACGACAAGAGCCGATAATATCACGATGATTGCCGCTATGGCCAGGAAGGCCAAGAGCTCAATGGCAAATCGTATATCGTAGGCCAATAGCTTATCCAAGACCGTTTGCGACCAGGGCGATAGAAGTACAATCAACGCCAGGCCACCGAAGATCACACCCAGAGCTAGAAGCAAAACTAGTAGCTCGAAAATCGTCCGAATGACATTTGCGCCCGACTTTTCCGACATCAGGCAGCACCTCCTTCCTTAGGCTTGGCCTCTGCGGCAACTGCCTTTTTCTTGGCTGCACCATTGGCATCAGCTGCGCCTTCTTTCGAGGTATTTTTAGCTTCCGCAGCCTTTTTGGCATCAGCCGCCTTCTTGGCAGCTGCTTTCTCGGCAGCAATCCTCTTGCCCTCTGCCTCGAGGTCTGCAACCTCTTTAGCCGAGAACCTCTTCGTCGCCAAAAATTCAGGACCCTTTACTATGTCTTTGCGCTCCCAGCCAGCCATTATGACCTTTTTGCCCATTTTCAGGCATTCCACTGGGCACTCGTCCACGCATAGCCCGCAGAACATGCATCTGCCAAAGTCAATTTGCGGAAACTGCATCTTCTTGTTCTTGAGAGGGCTCCCGAATTTGAAATGGACCATCTCAATGCAGTTGTTGGGGCAAACCCTGGCGCAGGATGAACACCCGATGCATGTGGTGGCATCCAGCTCATGAATGCCTCTCTCCGCAGCAGGAAGCTCCATCATTTTCTCAGGATAGAGCCTTGTGATCTCGATTTCCTGCGTGGCTATCTTCAAAGGCCAGCTGAAGTTCTTTAATAACTTTATCTTCAACATCTCAATGCCACCTCATGCAAAGTAGGACCCGATTAGGACTGCCCATCCCAAATTCAGCAGGGAGAGCGGCAGCATCCACTTCCACCCGAAGTCGGTTACCTGATCGATGCGCAGGCGGAAGAGCGAGCTTCTGACCCAAATGAAGAACCACAGTACGATTACCACCTTCATGAAAAGCCAGATCAAAGGAGAGATTATGTCCAGGATCGGTATGGGTATGATCGGTCCATGCCAGCCGCCCAGGAATAAGAGTGACAGCAGTATGGATCCCAGAAGGGCGTTATTGTACTCCTGGAAGTAGAGCAGACCCCAGCGAATTCCGCTGTACTCGGTATTGTAACCGGATATGATCTCTTCTTCTGCCTCGCTCTGATCGAAGGGAATTCTTCCTAAATCGGTGATCAAGGCAATAACGAAGATGACAAATCCCAGGGGCTGAGCAAAGATGTACCAAACCGTCTGGCTCTCTACGATCTCCACCAGGTTGAGGCTATGAGCCATGACCGCCACGGAAATGACGCAGACACCCATGGGAACCTCATAAGCAATCATTCTGGCAATGCCTCTAAAGGCGCCCAGAATTGAATACTTATTGTTGGAGCTGTAGCCTGCCATGAAAACGGCTATGGCCATCAGGCTCAATGCTGCCTCTACGTAGAGGGCACTGATATCCATGTTGGCCACTACCAACGGATAGTCTTTGCCGTTTATATGAAGTGCCCCGAAAGGAATGGCCACGGCCACCAGCATGGTAGCCATGGAGGCCACGATCGGTGCCCAGACATAGACCGCCTTATCAGCATCACCAGGGATGATATCCTCTTTGGTGAAGAGCTTAATGGCATCGGCACCAAGTTGCAGTATGCCCCATCTTCCGCCCACACGATTGGGGCCATACCTATTGCAGAAATCACTCAGCACCTTTCTCTCGCCCCAGATCACTAGCATGGCTCCCACGTTGACCACACCAGAGATGACCGCAGCTCCGATAATGCCGATGATCAGGGCGAATATCGCCGGTTCCTGGGCAGCGAATTTTGTGATGATCTCTATTATTCCGTCCAAATCCTCTCCCTCCTATCTGTCCGACTCAGATGGGCAGCCGTCCATGCTACCGGCAATGGCTACTGCATCCGCAATGTAGACACCCTCTAAGAGCGGAGTCAAAGTCTGGAAGGTTGCATAGAATGGCCCTCTAACTTTTACTCTGTAGGGCTTGTCGCCACCATCGCTGATCACATACATTCCCATCTCACCTCTGGGATCCTCGACCCGGTAGTAGGCCTCGCCCGCCGGAACCTTCTTGGGAATCTTTGCCTCGGTCTTGATGGGTCCGGATGGAATCCTGTCCAGACATTGCTCAATGATGTGAATGCTCTCCAATATCTCTCTCAGCGTGACGTCGATTCTATCTGCAGAATCTCCTTTGGTCCCGGTTACGACCTTGAAGTCCAGATCGGGATAGACCAGTATGGGATCTTCTTTTCGCATATCATAGGCCACGCCCGTTGCCCTCAGAACCCTTCCTGCGCATCCCATGCGTTTGGCGGTCTCAGGTGAGATGGAACCTATATTCTCCATCCTGGCATGGTAAAGGGGATCCTGCTTAAAGAGCTCAATGAATTCTTCCGTCCTTGACTTCATGTAGGGCAATACCTTTTTGCATTGCTCGGCAAAGCCTTCCGGAAGGTCGTTTCTAACCCCACCGAAACGAACGAAGGTATGAGTCAGACGGGCCCCGGTAACGCTCTCAATCAAAGAGATGATCTTCTCTCTGTCCATGATCATGTACTGCCAGGGTGCGTAACCGACACCTGCGACGAGTGTAAGGAACTCGCCTGTGCCTATGAGGTGGCTTTGAATTCTGGAAAGTTCTTCTAAGATGACGCG
>JAABPZ010000156.1 GCA_011391755.1 Methanothrix sp.
AAAGAGCCGGAACTCGAGATGCTTTTTAAGCAGATAGAAAGCAATGCCGGCCAGGCGGTGGGCATCGGGGAGGCAGGCCTCGACTACTATCACTGCAAAGATGCTCCAACCAGGGAGCGCCAGGCAAAGGTCTTTAGCAGGGTCATAGAACTGGCCAGGTCCCTCGATTTGCCTCTGGTCATTCATTCTCGCGACGCTGAGCAGCCTGCTCTGGAAATGGTAAAACACCTGGACAAGGTCGTATTCCACTGCTACAGCGGCTCAATAGGAACAATGAAGGAGGCCATAGATAGGGGATTTTACATCTCTCTGGCTACCAATCTCTGTCGATCCGCAAAACATCAGATCCTGGCTAAAAATGTATCACTGGACCGGCTGCTGGTGGAGACCGATAGCCCCTTCCTTTCGCCCCGAAGTGGAAGAAATGAACCCGCGTTTGTTACGGACTCTGTTCGGCTCATTGCCAGGATCAGAGGCATAGAGCCGCAAGAAATCGCCCAGATAACTGCGGATAATACCAAACGAATTTATAACATCTAATCCAAATATACCAAGAAAGGGTCAACATGAATCGGATGCCAATACAAATGCAGTTCGAGCATATCTTGAGTTACCTGGGCTCCAAGAAGGAGAAGGGGAGAAAGAAGATCGGACTGCTCGTAGATGGGCCCAATATGCTCAGAAAGGAGTTCCAGACGGATCTGGAGGAGATCCGGGACATCCTCAAGGATTACGGCGACATCAAGATGGGTAAGGTTTTCTTAAATCAGTACGCTTCGGAGAAGCTGGTTGAAGCCGTGGAAAATCAGGGTTTTGAGCCGGTGATCTGCACCAGCGACGTAGATGTGAGAATGGCCGTAGAGGGTGTGGATATGATCTATAATCCCGTCATCGACACCCTGGCACTTGTCACCCGTGATGCCGATTTAAAACCGGTGCTCATGAAAGCTATGGAGCACGGCAAGGAGACCATCATCTTCGGAGCGGAGCCCGGCTTCTCAGTGGCTTTACGTAACTCCGCAGATTATGTCATAGTTCTTCGTAACGGCCAGTATGTGCCGGAATAAATATAATATTATTGTAAGGGAGTTAAATTGAAACCATTTCAGGCCATGACCGCTAGAAGGGAGGACAATAGATACCGGGATGAATGGGGTGAATCTCAAAAACCAGTCAACGGCTGGCGAGGTCGCATACCTTCCGGGCTGCCCATAACCTATTCGGGTCTTATATTATTAGCATGCATAGTAGTATTCTTCATCAGCATCATTTTTCCGGCCTTTGTATACAACTACCTGGCTTTAAATCCAGATTATGTAATGCAAAGGCCCTGGACGCTCATAACACACATGTTTGTGCATGCAGACTTCAACCACCTCTTCTGGAATATGCTCTTTCTATTCTTCTTTGGCATGGAGCTGGAAAGGCGCGTGGGTGAGAATAAATTCCTGCAGATCTTCATTTTTTCAGGGATAGTGGCGGCGTTGGGCCAGATGATGATATCCAGCGGCTCCATGGTGGGAGCGAGCGGAGCTCTCTATGGTGTGATGGGCTGTCTTGCAATGATTGCCCCCGAGATTCGCATACTGCTCTTCTTCGTGATACCGGTGAGCATTCGTGGTGCAGTCGTGCTATTCGCACTGATTGATTTTCTGACCTTAGGTTCGGCAGACAACATCGCTCATATGGCCCATATCGTGGGGCTGTTAGTTGGACTGGCTTATGGGCAGGCGATGATGAGAACGTCGAAATATTAATATTATTTTTATAATATTCGCTCAGGCGGGACAAGGCACTTCAATTTTACTGCAAAAAGTAAATAATGATAATTAATTATTGAGCATAATAAGGCAATGAGTTGTAGCTCTATAGCTCAGTGCACGATTATATTAAATTAATTTCTGGTGCAATAAACCATTCCCGCATTTGGACCAATCTTTTTATACTTCAAGATACCTATTAAAAATGGGAATGTAGCAAGAAGGCGATGCAAAATAGTGATGTCGATAGCAAAGGGGTCGGTCGGTACAATTGTTGGTGAGACCAATCCATTAGCATTTAAGTTCATTATAAACAAAGAGGTAGGTCGAGGCACTTACATCAAGGCCAAAGCCGACGGGAGGGAATGGGCACTCGCCCAGGTGGAGGACGTCAAACGGTCCAACTCCGCCTACAGCGTAAACCAGCTCAATGATGCCGCCCGAAATTATGATTCAAGAGAGATGATGATCGCTGAGGCCAGGGTTATCGGCGTGACAAGCAACGGCAAGCTGCATCTTCCCACCAGTCCTGCCCGACCGGGAGATCCGGTCTTCATAGCCGACGAAAAACTGATCAAGGCGACGCTGGGCCTGGCCAAGGGAGATATGTACATCGGCATGTTGCAAGGCTATGATATCCGGGTGGAGCTGGACGCCAATACCCTGGTACAAAAGCACTGCAGCGTCCTCGCCAAAACCGGTTCCGGAAAATCCTACACGGCAGCCGTGATTTTGGAAGAGCTGCTGGAAAGAAAGGTGGCTCTGCTCATCATCGATCCCCACGGCGAGTACGCCTCCATGAAGGAGCCCAACAAAGTGGGCGACTTTTCCAGATATAAGGTCAAGCCGCGCGGTTATGATGCCACTATCTACACTCCCGGAGAGATGGCCATGAACCCGAGAGCCGACCGGCCTTTTCGCTTTAACGGAATGAACATGTCTGCCCGAGAGGTGGCAAAGATGATTCCCCACGAGAGCAGCAGCAGTGGCCAGTTGGGATTGCTTTACGAGGCCATCAGTGCCCTGCGGGCGGAGACGGATGCCTATACCCTGGAGGACGTCATCGAACAGGTAGTACGCAGCAATTCCAAGGTAAAGTGGAATTTAGTTGGTCAACTGGAGTCGCTCCTGGAGCTGGGGCTCTTCTCGGGAGCACAGACGCCGGTAGAGGAACTTTTGCGACCCGGCAGAGCCGCTGTTATCGACATGACCGGCATCCTCCCTGAACTGCAGGCCATGATCGTATCTCGACTCTTAACAGATGTCTTTGAGGCCAGAAAGCGCAGGCTGGTCTCGCCGGGAATGGTGGTGGTAGAGGAAGCCCACAACTACATACCGGAACGGGGCACAGGAAACGCCGCTTCTACCAGCATTGTGCGTACCATTGCCGCAGAAGGCCGAAAATTTGGCTTGGGGCTGATGATCATCAGCCAGAGACCGGCCCGTGTGGACAAGAACGTCATCTCTCAGTGCAACACTCAGATCATTATGAGGGTCACCAATCCCAATGACCTCAAGGCGCTCTCCAAGGGCCTGGAGGGAATGACAGGTGAGCTGGAGGAGGAGATCAAGAGGCTGCCGGCCGGTGTTGCCATGCTGGTTAGTAATGAGATCGAAAGGCCCATCACCGTTGATATCCGGCCCAGGAAATCCAGACACGGGGGCGTAAGCACCCAGATCGTTATCAAAGAGAAGGCCGCTGCAGCGGGAGCGCGTGCTTCTCGGGGCCTGGAAAAGAGATCAGGCTCTCCCCCGGCCTCTACTGCGGGAGCCAAAGCAAAAACATCCGGGGAGAAAAAGGCAAGCGGCCTATTAAAAAAGGTCTTTGGGGCGAGAAAGGCTTAATGATGATTTGCCAGCCAGATATTACATAAGTCTTAAGATGTCAAAGCGCGTATTTAACGGCATGATTTGGAAAGCCAGGAGATTAGTAATTTTGATTGCCTTATCGCTGGCGATTCTTGCACTATTTGCCGTCCATGCCTGCGCCATCATTGATGGAGGCTCGGGACTATCCGCGGATCAGCTCATTGACTTCAGCAATGGGATTTACATCCCCAATAACGGTATACCGGAAAACCCAGCGGCGGCGAGGAAGCTGTGGAGCGAAGAGAGCGGCATCAATTTCACCATGCCCGGCAATCTAACGGAAAACGGCACCAATCCGCAGTTGTCCCGAAGCTCTGTGAAAACCGGCGAGGCACTGGAATATCAGACCGCAAGTACCGTGAATTCTGGCCAGGCTAAAGCCGCATCATCGGCAGAGCCAGACGTGTCGGCTACGTTGCCGGAAATATCGGAGACTACATCTCCGACCGTAAGCAAAGCCGGAAACTGGTCCTTCCGGCTTAGAGACAGCAAGAACCGATTCCTGGCCCTCACGCTTTTCCAGTCAGAGAATGCTGTTTTCGGAACGGGCAACATAAATGACGGCGGCGATACCATGAAGGCATCGGCTTCCGGCTCAGTTTTCGCTGATAAATTAAGTTTGGATGTGATATCCTCAGGAACCGTAAACCTTTACCGGCTTAGGCTCAACCTGAGTGGCAACTCCGCCTCCGGTGAATACCGGGCGTTTTCAACTAACGGCGATCCCTGGACGGGAATTGTGGAAGGAATGCTGGCTGCAAAATAATGGAAAAAGAGTCATCAATGCGACGATAGAGCCAAATAGAAAGAATTACGGAGTAATGACGATATGAAACAGTTGACAGCTTATGTCTCAGGCAAGGTCCAGAAGACTGGATACCGTGCCAGGGTCACGGATATCGCCCGAGCTTTAGGCTTTAAAGGATTCGTGGAAAACCTGGACGACG
>JAABPZ010000157.1 GCA_011391755.1 Methanothrix sp.
CCCTCTCGCTCTGCACTCTCTTTCCCCTTCTGCATCAGATCGCGCCTGGTCTCTACCGGAAGATAGCAGCTTCCTGCAACTTTGCCGCCTCTGGCAAAAAGGCTCTCTAAAGCCGCGCCCTCTTCTGGAAAGGCGGAGATGATCTTTTTCATATTTTCCGGCCGGGCCTTATAAGTGGACGAGGTTATGTGCCCGGCTCCGGCCCGTGAGACGGCAGCTACCAATTGCTCGATCTCCTCATCGTTGATGCCGGGAATGATGGGATCAATTCTGGCCGAGACAGCCACACCCTTTTTTGCCAGCTTTGTCATGGCATCAAGGCGTTTTGCTGGCAGTGGCGCTCCCGGTTCCATCCGGCGGCAAATTGAGTCCTGCAACGTAGTGACGGTTATGGCCACACAGGCTCTCATTTCGGCCAATAGCTCAAAATCCTGGGCCACCAGATGCGACTTGGTCACAACCAAGACACAAAGACCGCGCTCTTTTAAGATCTGCAAACAGCCCCGGCTGAGCCTCATATCTTTTTCCTGGGGAGGATAGGGATCGGAGCTGTTAGACATGGCCACCAGGGTGCCGGGCTTGACCTTGGCCGCCTCTCTGGCCAGGCGTTTTAGGAGATCGACCTTGGGGCGGCATTCTGCAAAACGGGGGATGTAGGACGAAGCATAGCAGTAAAGGCAGCCGTGCGGGCATCCTGTGTAGGGATTGAGGCTCATCTTGGGCGGGCAGGTGCATAGCGGGCTCTTCCAGGGGTCAAATGGTCTGAGGATCATTCGCGGCAGATCTTCTCCAGCCCCTGCAACTCATCCGCATCCTCCAGAGAAGCGTTGAGCCTGAAGCCTTCAATCACAGGCTCAAGAATGCTGTATTTCCCTCCAATTTTATGCGCACCTCTGATCTTAAGGTTCAGGATAACCTCTGCATTTACATCGGCACCACTCTCATCCTCATCTATTACCAGGGATTTCAAGTCATGAGATAGTGTCATTTGATCCTTCTCAGATAACCCGCGCCAGGCCCAGCCCACGGGCACAAGCACTTCGCCGCTCCTTAATGCTACTTGATATCTTGCCGAATTCTTTTCTTTTTTTCCGTGGCCCCACCTCGTCCGCACGACCAGGGCCGCGAGATGATGCTCGGTTCTGATGATGAACTCCCTATCAGTGAATTCGCCAGGTCTGTAAGGGGCCAGAAGATCTCGCTCTAGCAATGCCCTGGCCCCGCCAATCTCTGCCTTGCTCAGAAATTCATCTACTGCGCCTTTATCCATAAGGACATCTTCATAGGCCGGAGATATTCCCTGAAAAGGCATGGCTTTGGGCTCGCCAAGTATTGATAAAAGCCTCTTTCGTCGATCCTGATAAGGCATACTGCAAATGTCTTCTCCTTGCAGGGCGATGAGGTCATAGGCCAGAAGGGCCGGATGAATGTTGCTCTTCCGAGAGAGGCGACGGCGATTGATGTACCTTAGCATTTCTGCCTGGCTGCAAATCCCTTTCTTCTTATCATGAAAGCCTATAAGGTCGGCATCTGCAACAAAATCCGATTCTATTTTCCCAAGTAGCCGAGGTACGTCATTCAGGACAACGGTGATATTTCGGAGTTGTGATGTGAATATCATAACTTCATTTTTTATTTTATGAATCTGCACTCTCAAGCCTGGGTATTTAGGTAGAAAGGCACCGGGAATCACGGGCTTGCCGGTGCGAATGGCCATGAATCGGATTGGAACCCTAGGCTGAATTACTATTCTTCCTAGCTCCTGGCCGCACGCCAGAGTGGCAATGCTGCCCAGATCCGGCAGGAAGCTGTAGGCTCTCTGAATTTTCTTAATGTCGCAATGCATTGAGGAAGAGAGTGCGGCAATCATGGTCTTATGCCCGATGCCAGCCTGCATGTTTCGTAGAGCCGTGCGTGCAATGTACTTTCCTTCCAGGGGCGTGGCTTCCAAAAATAGGCCTCTGAGCAAAGCATTCTTGCGCTGCTCTGATTCTTTGCCGTTCAATGCCGAGATGTGCCGAAGCCTTTCATAAACCGATATTGCTTCGAGAGGCCCCGAAAAAAGGGAATGCTGCCCTTTATGCCCCAGCGCCGCCTCGGCCACCATCCCCATATCACTGTATCTCTCTCGCAGGAAAGGTAGATCTTGATCAGATACCTCTGCCAATGCCTTCACGATGGCTTCTGGGCCTATGCCCATCTCCCTTCCCTCCCAGGGTGGCCACAATTCTCCTAAAAGCAGCCGCACAACTGGACAGAGCATCTTTGATGCAGACGTAATCTCTGCCAGAAGTCCCGCAGCCAGATCGACCTTAAGGCTACGCGGGGCCAGGGAGATCTCTTGCAGGACCTCTGCAATTCGAGAATAACGCATTTACCTCGCGATCTTGATCTTTAACAGATCCTCTGTCCGCTTGGCCAGATTCTCAATCATGCCATCCAGCTCTTTTAGAAAAGATTGGGTTTCCTCCGTGGTTACCGCTCCTGGAGCGGAAGCCTTGATTAATCCTTCCTGTTCTAAAACCCGCAGGGAATAACGTACCTTGTGGCTGGGTATCTTTGTCTCCTCTGCCAGCTTGAGGATGCCTATGGGCTCGTTCTCCACCACTTGCTTGAGGATGACCAGGTGCCGTTGCAGCATCTCAAGCTCACCGCTCACCTTCTCGGTCAGAATTACTATCACATCCGCTCTCAGTAGCGCGCCCGGCGAGGGAGGAAGTCTATGCCATGTCTGGATGTAACACGCCTGTTTGTGTCTTTTCCCAGTATTTGCGGGGACGATACACCTGTGACCACAAGCATGGTCCGCAGAGTATGCTCCAGGTTAGGATCTATCTGCGCTCCCCAGATTATGCGAGCATCAGGATTGATCTTCTGGTAGACCTCATCTACCACAGTTTCGGCATCGGTGATGGTCATGTCCGGGCCACCCACCACGTTTACCAGGGCTGAGGTCGCGCCTGATACATCCACATCCAGGAGTGGGCTTCTTAGAGCCTTCATGACGGAGTCTCGTGCCTTTTCCTCGCCTTCAGCCTCGCCCATGCCAATCATGGCCACGCCGCCGTTGGTCATGACCGTTCTGACATCGGCAAAGTCCAGATTGATCAGCCCGGGCCGGGTGATCAGCTCAGTGATGCCCTTAACGGAGCGCATCAGCACCTCATCGGCGACTTTGAACGCGGCCTGCAAGGGGAGGTTGGGGACCACATCTAAGAGCCGGTCATTGGGCACCACAATTACTGTGTCCGAAACCTCTCGCAGTCTTTTCAGGCCGGCTTCGGCATTCTGCATTCTGATGGAGCCTTCGGCACTAAAGGGGATAGTGACGATGGCAATGGTGAGAGCCCCTGCCTCGCGGGCGGCTTCCGCTACTACGGGAGAGGCTCCCGTTCCCGTGCCACCGCCAAGTCCACACGTAACGAAGACCATATCTGCTCCTTCCACGGAGGATTTAATCTCATCGATATTCTCCAGGGCTGCCTCCTCTCCGATGGCGGGCAGGCTTCCTGCCCCCAGGCCGCGTGTGGTGCGTCTGCCAATGAGGAAACGTCGGTCGGCATTGATGTGCAAAAGATGCTGGGCATCGGTATTGATGGCAAACAGCTCCGCACCCTGTATGCCGCACTCTGCCAGACGGTCGATAGTATTCGAGCCGCCTCCACCGCATCCTATAACTCGGATAACCGTGGTCAGCTCTTCTAAAACCATTACCAGCTCTTCATCGCTCTGGATCATGCTGGAAGGCTTGATCCTGCTCTCGGCCTCAGATCTGCCCAGGGCTTCGTCGATGATGTACTTAATCTCCATCCCCTCTACTTTTGTTCTGCCTTATTCTAGTAATCAATCAGTATATAGTTTTTGGCATATAGAAAAGAAAATGTTGTGCGGTTCAATTGGACCTCAAGGATTTGAGCTTTTCAATCTGTCTCATCACCCTCTCGGATTCCTTTGACTTCTCATTCTCCAGGTAATCGACAATTTCAGGAAGGCTTCTATTTAACTTGTAAATGCGATATGGTCGTCCCTTTCCTGGATTTTTCTCGTCCCTCTCTGCAATCCAGTCCAGTTTTCGAATCTCCCGCATGGCAATGCTCACTTCCGGTTGGCGAAGATCCGATCCAATCTCTATCTCGCGAGATGTTGCCTCTGCCATCCCTGCCAGATAGGTCAAAACTTTGGCCACGTTCCTTTTCAGGCCTACCTTCATGAGGATGGATGCAAATTCATCGCGCCCTACTTTCAGGTCTGAGGCGGTTGATGTATTCAAAGCGGTCACCAGGCGCATAAAGAGTGATAACATATATATAAGTTTCGTCGAAAATAATTCAGTTGAGGCGAAAAACCTAGTCATCTTATTAATTATTTTTTTATATATATGATGATTATTGCCCGTCCCGCTGAAGAGAGTTTAGCTTTCAAAATTCTTTTTCGGAAGGAGATGTATTTAGAGTATAAGGTCGTGGACCGACTGGCCTTGCGGATGTGCTCATGTTAAGAACAATCGAAGGGTCTACTTCTCCCGGGAGGATTTAATGCACATAATGG
>JAABPZ010000158.1 GCA_011391755.1 Methanothrix sp.
CAGGCGAGCAGTGCCGCTTCATAAAGAATCCTGCGCGACGAGTGGCCCTGCCCAGCCATGCCCGGCCGCTTCATAGCGAACTCTTGGCCAAACAGGCCGCCATGGAGGAGGCGCTGGAAAGTTGTCCCTGGAACAGGCTCGATCTGCATGGCAATGTAGGCATCATCGCCTCGGGGATTGCGGGACTGTACGCGAAGGAAGCTATTTTCGATCTGGATGAAGAACTCTCATTCCTATGCATCGGAGCCTATCCCCTTCCCAAGAAATTGATCAGCCGCATGCTTATGCACGTCTCCAGGGTAATGGTAATAGAAGAGCTGGAGCCGGTGGTAGAAGAGCAGGTAAAGATGTTAGCCCTAAAGGTCAATCCCCAGGTAGAGATCCTGGGGAAGGAGGGATTCATCCCCCGCGAGGGCGAGCTGGACTATCTGCGGGTGAGAAATGCCATAGCCCGCATGCTTGGCAAGGCAGAACGGGTGGCGGTGAAGAATGCGGATGTGAGCTGTCTGCCACCCCGGCCCCCCTCGCTATGCGCAGGCTGCAGCCACCGGGCCACCTATTACGCCATGCGAAAGGTCTTCGGCAAGAATGCCATCTACCCCAGCGACATCGGCTGCTACACCATGGCGATCGGCATGGGAACGGTGGACACCTGCCTGTGCATGGGAGCAAGCATCACTCTGGCCAGCGGCATTCGCTTGGGCGGGGAGACGGAAGGCATATGCTGTAGTCTTGGCGACTCAACCTTTCTGCATGGAGGAATGACCGGCCTTCTCAATGCCGCCTACAACAAGGCCAGGATCACCGTGACTATTCTCGACAACTCCACGACAGCCATGACCGGCCATCAGCCCAATCCGGGCACGGGCATGACGGCTAGCGGCGAGGTAACGACCCAGGTATCTATCGAAGCCCTGGCCAAAGCTTTGGGCGCGGGACTGGTGGAGACGGTCGATCCCTACCACCTGGATGAGACAATTGAGAGCTTTCAGAGGGCCAAGGATTATCCGGGCCTGTCGGTAATCATCGCCCGGCAGCCCTGTGTCATCAAAGCTCGCCGCAGCGGCATACGCCGTCGCTCTTTCCAGGTGGGGGAGGACTGCATTGGATGCAAGAAATGCCTTGACTTCAGCTGCCCGGCCATCGAATTCGAGATGGATAAGGCCAGGATAAATGCACTATGCACCGGATGCGGAGTATGCGTCGCGATCTGCTCAACTTCTGCCATCCGGGAGGTGGCCAGATGAGGACATCAGAATGCGACATGGTAATAGTCGGTGTGGGCGGCCAGGGAGTCATACTGATCTCGGATGTGATCGGCAGGGCGGCGGTAATGGCAGGAAAACCAGTATGCGGAGCAGAGACGCACGGCATGGCCCAGAGGGGCGGCAGCGTGATTAATCACACTCGCATAGGATGCCGCTTTTCTCCCATGGTAGCCTACGGCGGAGCGGAGGTGCTGGTGGCATTAGAACCGGGGGAAGCCCTGCGCTTCGCAGACTTCCTCTCGCCCACGGGAGTCATGCTGGTCAATACCAGACCGGTTCTGCCTTCTACCGTTACCTGCGGCATGGCCCGGTATCCGCCGGTGCAAGAGATCCTCGCTCCCCTAAAAGCACGATGCAGCAAGGTTATCGCCATGGACGCCACGGCTCTGGCAGAGATTGCTGGCAACGCGCAGGCTATGAATGTGGTAATGCTGGGCGCCCTTGCCAGGTATATTCCACTCTCCGAGGAGCTAATTTTGCAGGCTCTTTCCCTTGTGGTACCGCAAAGGTTCTTGGAAGCGAATAAGAAAGCATTCGCCTTAGGAAAAGCTGAAGTAGAATAGACGCGAAAGGGAGCGTATGGAAGTAGAAAATAAAGACGAAATATCGACAGAAGAGAAGATAACCGAGGACAAGGCCGCCCCCATAGTCACCCGTTCTATGGCTGAGGAAGCCTGCCCTACCTGTGGTGCACAGGAGCCTTCCATGCCCGCAGTGCTACCTGATCCTAGCTGGTCCACAGAGAAGCTGATCGCAGCTACCAAGGACAAGCACATGCTGGTGCGCTCCAACGCCATCATTCTCCTCTCCAAGCGCGAGATCTCTGAGTCTTTGGAGGCCCTCATCGAGGCCCTCAAGGACGACGAGTACCTGGTCAAGAGCAATGCCATGGTGGCCATCTCCGCCTATGGAAAACAGGTTTCAGAACGCATAATCCAGGCACTCTCCGATGCAAATAAAGATGTGCGCGCAGGAGCCGCCTGGATCGTAGGAGAGCTGAAGGACAGCCGTGCCATTGTGGCCCTGGAGAAAGTGGCTAAGGACGACTACCCACTGGCCAGAATTCAGGCCAAGGCGTCCCTGGTGGCTATGGGCAAAGGCCCCAAGAAGCAAGCAAAGAAGGAAGAGCCAGAGGCAGCAAAGGAAGAACCTGATGTGCCAAAAGAGGAGAAAACCGAATAGAATCTCCTTTTTTCAGGCTTTTTCCGCCCGGCCCATTCCCGGCCACCCAGAAAAGACATCTCCTTGATCCAGCCACGCTCGGCTGAAAGTTTGAAGATATGCCTGCTCTAGCTTGGGCTGCCAGCCGCACCGGCCTTTGCGCGCCAGATCCTGGGCCCTTCTTATGTAGGCCAACTTGGCGCGGGCAATGAGCCCCATGTCGCCCGGGCTCAAAGCAACATGCATCTCGCGACAGTAGCCCTTCAAAAACCGATCGTAGAGAGAATCTACATCCCAGCGATTTAGTCCAAAGAACCTGGCAGGAGGAAACTGCTTGACCAGCTCCAGGCCGAATCTGAACCGGGCTAAATCCAGATGAGGAGTACAGACATAATCAAGCCTGGGAAAGTCGATGAGATAAAGCCGCATGCCTTTCGATCGACCATTTTTGCTGCAATCATTTTTGGTGATGATGTTCCAGGATGTGAAATCGAAGAACGGCGTAACCATGGTTTTGAGATTACACTGGTCCCTCCGCTCCAAGCTTTCCGCGAGGAACCGGTTGATGTCATCCTCCTTCGCGTTGGTGTCGATGGTTACGGGCTCATCATCTCCCCGGCGAAAAAGCCTATGAAATTTTGCCAGAGCAATTCCAGAAAGATTTGCAGCACAGCTAAGGTATTGCAGGCTTACCGGCCTGATCTCATGCAGCATATGGGCAAGATTTACGCCCTCTACGTAGTTCATGGCCAGGATTCCATTCTCTGCATCTACAAATAGGGGCCGTGGAGAGGAGATTGCCTCATCTTTGCAGCCATAGTAAAAGCGCGATAAGTTGGCAAACTCGAGATCGACTTCGCGAGGTTGATAGTTACGAGAGATCTTGACCACGATTTTGTCCCGGGTTTGCCCCTTACAGAGGTCCAGCATAAAGATCCGGGAGTTTCGACAGAGGATTGTCTTTTTGCCCAATACCTTGAAACCGGGATACCGCTCTTCTATGTACTTTTGGACTTCGTCACGGTTCATCAGTTGGTCCTCTTTCGCGACGGATCAATGACCGTATGCCGTTTAAACCAAATGGTCGATCCTGAAAAATTATATCAAGGAGAAACGACCATTATAGAACATATGGACAATATGGACAGCGCAATTGGCAGCAGCGTCTATAATTTCATCGAACTGGTGGGAACCTCAAGCAAAGACTGGGAAGAGGCAGTTCGTAATGCCATAGACCACGCAGAAGGGAAGCTGACAAACATGAGGATGGCCGAAGTGGTGGAGATGGACACAAAGCTTGTCGAGGGCAAGATAGTGCAGTTTCGGGCCAAGGTCAGGCTGTCTTTCAAGCACGAGGTCGAGCCGGAGACTCTTTGAAATAGAAGGAAAGCTTAAAAAATTAAATCCCAAAAGCCGGGGATTCGGAAATGCTTACCTGGCCTCCTGCCCCCGGCACGCGAGCAACTGGCCGGGCCTTGCACCCGAGCCGCACTCAGATCCGAGTCTTTCGAGGTCGCTCATTCGTTATTCCTCCCTTCATTTTATTGAAGAGTGGCGCGTCTGACTTATTCTTCTGTGGTTTCGAGGGATCGTGTTTGCCGGGCCCGTCGTTGGGCATTCCTTTAGCACCTTTTTTCTTGCTCATTTAAATTCACCTATATTTGACTCGTCTCTCTGTTATATCCACCTATTCCTTTAAATACTTGCCAGCTCCCTGGCTGTGCGCCCTGTAAAACTATGAGTTGGATAGTTGGATTGAGATGCCGTCCCAAACGCCCCTTAAAAAAGGAAATAAGCGCCGAATTTTCCGCCGGCGCTATTTTTTCAATTTAATACTTACACGCAGGGTAGCCAATCAACGCTGATGGCACCGCAGGTGGAGTTGCCCCAGAGCTGGATGAACTTCTCAATGGAGAAGACACCCGTGAGGTCCTCAACCGATCGACCGTACTCAGCATGGCGACCCTTAAGCTGTGGGTCTGCATTGGGGTCTCTGGAGATCCAACCGATGTGGGCAACGCCAATGACGTTGCTGTTCAGGTTAGCTTCGAGAACGCCTGTGCAGCAAGCGGGTACGGCAGTGTTGCCGCCTATATTGCTGTTGTATCCCCG
>JAABPZ010000159.1 GCA_011391755.1 Methanothrix sp.
GCAGGAGCCCTCGGGCTGCGCCGGTGGGGCCGCTCGCAGGCAAGGGCCATCAGGGGCCACTGCCGCTGTCCGCCAGGCGGGCCCGACTGCCAGGCAAACGCTCGGGGGCAGGGGGCCGGTCGGGCCTGATTTCTGGTGGCGCTTGCGTTCGGATAGGGGGATTTTTCGGGCGCCAGCTAAGAGTTAGGAAACCAGAAACTGATAAAAGGACGAATCGGAATTATTTAAATAAATCTATATCAACGGGCAGACCTACTCTCATGAAAAATCTTGCAAAAGCCTGAGACAAATGCTCTCGATAAGGAGGCAACAGCCTTAATCTCTTGCCATTACGTTTGGACAATTCAATCAGGAAATTCAAAGGAACACCGTAGACGTTCCTGAAATCCACCACTTGAAAATCTGTTTCAAATCCTTCTAATTCGCATCTGTTTAAGAGATGGTATCCAGAAAGGTTTCCCTGGCGCAGCGATTCTTTGCCTTTGCGGCTCTTGAAGAAATCGTTTTCAGATCCCATTTCGCTGATTGGCCAAATGGGACTTACCAGGACATTATCCAGCTTGTGATGAGCAAGATCGCAGGACTGGCTCATAACAATCACATCATATTCGATTATCTCTGCAGAAATTTTTCCTTCCCCAATTGATGAAGATGGAACGATGACCGGACATGAACTCATAAAATCGCCCTGCATCAGAGTTTCGTCTGCATCAACGATATCGTACCAGGGATAGTCTCTCATGAAACCAAAAACATTGGCTAGATAGCCTCGGGCAATACAAAGTTTGGTTTTGCCTTGGCGATCTCTCTTACATCGATCTCTACAAAATATCTTTTTTTGGGCGGCATGCGAACTACTACGTCATATTCTATTGAATCTTCAAGGTCGGTTTTATTGGCAAATTCTTCCTTTGAATCAACCTTCTCTTTGGTCACCGATTGAGGATACGATTTGGATTGGCTGACAGACATGAGTGGCCTCTCTATTAATTGCATGTTGCTTCTTAGAATATATCCCTTTGCCAGGAATATAATTTTTATGTTCTTCATCTTGGGACAGGCAGTAGCAAGGCCGGGCGGTCCTGAGGGCCATGTGGCGCATGCCTTCGGTTCGCTATTACTATTAACTGATAATTATATCATACAACTGCGGACCAAACCACAAAGGCACGAAGGCACAAAGGACGCACAAAAAGTTTCGCGTCGGTCATCCAGCTTTGCGATCCTTGCGGGCTATCGGCAGCAGTGCCAGGCAACCGCAGGGCCGCGCTCTGCCCCGCTCGTGTCCCGGCTGCCGCTCGTGGCTCGTCGTCCATGGGCCCGGCCTGGGCGGCGATGTTGTCAAGGCGGGCTGGATTGCCTGACAGGCGCTCGCGCTCGGAAGAGCGGGAGCACTATTGCGCATCTCTTTCTGATGGGTAGGGACCAGGCAATGCGTGTCTATGCTCACATAATTAGGAACAAGAGGATTGAAATATCTTGATGACAATTTATTGGATGGTATACGATCATGGAAGTTATCGATGAAGTTGCAAGTGCCCTGAAGATGGATCGTGATTATCTTGCACGAGTTAGCATCAAGGCATTTTTGGAGAGAGAGCTTAGATGCATTGAAGCAGAGATATTCGAGATTGGGACAAAGCATGGTGTGAGATCGATCTTTGAGCTGGACGATAGGCTGAAAAAAGGGGAAGTTCGGGAAGAAGAGATTCTAGACGATTTTCAGGAACTCGACTACCTGGAATCCAGGAGAGATGAGATATTAGCCGCAATGAAAAGTCTTCCTCAGCAGTAGAGTATCTCGCAGTGCTGAAAAGAATCATCGATGTGGAATATGCGGATATTTTGACCGATTCCATCATTTCTCGCGGTAAACTCAGAGCATTTGTAGATGATAGCTCATTTATTGATGTGTGGTTCTCACTAAAAATTGCAGGTCGATTTTCCTATCATTGGGAACGCAGGCACATCGATGGCTCCATGTACCGCCATGATAATTTTCCAGATACAAACTGGCAAAGGGTATCTACCTATCCCAAGCACTTCCATAATGGTTCTCAGGATGCGGTTGAGGAGAGCCATATAGATGAGAACCCCGTTGTTGGCTTGCGCCAATTCATGGAATTCGTCCGCTCTCAGCTTGCCAAAATGGGTAAATGAAATCTTGTTGACCCATTGGCACGTAGACGTTTTAGAGGTAATTTCGGGGCGAGATTGGCTTCCCGATCCAACGGCTTACGGCTGCAGCACCGGGCAGCCGCAGGGCCGCGCTCTGCGTCGCTCGGGTCCCGGCTGCTGCTCGTGGCCGCCGCTTGTGGGCCCAACCTGAGCGGCGATGTCGTCTGGGCGGGCTGGATTGCCTTGGCGGGGACGCGGGGGCAGGAGGCCGGTCGGGCCGAGATAACGGGCTCACGCGAAGGCGCGAAGCCGCGAAGTTCCGATGAGAAAAGAACATTTTTTCCCAAGAGCCCTCGGCCGCGTCAGTGGATCCGTTTCTCGGCAAAGGCCATCCGGTGCCACATCCGCCGTCCGCCAAGGCGGGCTCGGTTGCCGGGAAAGCGCTCGGGATCGGGAGGCCGGTCGGGCCTGAGGGCCAGGAGAGCCTGCCTCTGGCAAGGGCAGTTCTCCGGGCGCAGGATTTTTGGAAACAGTGGCCGTTTGTTAATAATATTAGCTGATAATTATAACCAGACAACTAACGATCCCACCACAGAGACACAGAGCGCACGGAGGACGCACAGAGACTTTTTAGCAGAGAGATCTGATGCAGTCTCCATCTTTGCGATCCTTGCGTTCTACCGCAAGCAGCGCCCGGCAGCCGCAGGGCCGTGCTGTTCGTCGCTCGGGTCCCGGCTGCACTCGTGGCCGACGCTCGCGGGCTGGGCCGTCCGGGCTTGCAGCGTTGTCGTCTGGGCGGGCTGGCTATCCTGGCAAGCGTTCGGACAAGGTGGCAGGAGGCCGGTCGGGCCTGAGAGCAAGGTGTGCTGGCCTTCGGTAGAGGCAGTTTTCCGGGGCGCGGGATTTGGGAAGCAATGTCTTCGGTTTGCTATTACTATCAGCGGATAATTATATCCATCAACTACGGACCAAACCACAAAGGCACGAAGGACGCGCAAAGAGATTCGTGGCGGCCTCCAGCTTGGTGATTCTTGCGCGCTACCGGCAGCAGCGCCGGACAGCCGCAGAGCCGTGGTTGCTGCAGAAGCTCGGGGTCCAGCTAGCGCTCATTGGCCGTCGCTTGTGAGCCCAGCTTGGGCGGCCATGTCGTCCGGTCGGGCCTATGTGTAAAATGACGCATGTCTGCAAGCCAAGCAGTCTTTCGGAGGGCTGGTTGCCCATCGGGCTGGGTAACCTTTAGATATTGGTTTAGGCGCCTTACGATACATATCCAAAGAGATTAATTATAAGGTCGATTGGTTATATCATTTGAGGCTTACGATTGAAAGTCAGAGCCGTCATTAAGCTGGTAGAAGAGGATGGATGGTTCCTTGATAGAACAAGAGGCAGTCACAGGCAGTACAAGCATCATTTTAAGAGAGGATTAGTTACCATCTCAGGAAATTTGGACGATGAAGTACCAAGGGGCACCTTGAATAGCATATTGAAACAAAGTGGTCATAAGGAGATTCTGGAAAGATGACTGAGTATCTTATTATCATTGAAAAGGCTGAAAATAATTACGCGGCCTATTGTCCGGATTTGCCCGGCGTCATAGCCACCGGTCCAACAAAAAAAGAAATGCTGGTGCTGATGAAAGAGGCAATAGAATTTCACCTGGAAGGGTTGAAGGCCGAACGCCTCTGCATCCCAGAACCAACTACTACTGCGGCTTCTGTGGATGTAAGTGTGTAAACGCTGGATTCCTTTTCTGCAGTCTATTTAAACAGCGCCGGGCAGCCGCAGGACCGCGTGCTGGGGCGCTCGGGTGCAGGCTACTGCTTGTGGCCGCCGCCTGTGGGCCCAGCCTGGGCGGCGATGTCGTCTGGGCGGGCTGGATTGCTTGGCAAGCGCTCGTGCCAGGAGGCAGGAGGCCCGGTCGGACCTGAGGGCCAAGAGAGCCAGCCTCCGGCAAGGGCAGTTTTCCGGGGCGCAGAATTTAGAAAGCAATGCCATCGGCTCGCTATTACTATTAGCTGATAATTATTTCCAGCAACTACGGACCAAACCACAAAGGCACGAAGGCACAAAGGACGCACAAAAAGTTTCGCGTAGGTCCTCCCGTTTTGCGATCCTTGCGAGCTTAACTGCAGCAGCGCCGGACAACCGCAGGGCCGCGTGCTGGGCCGCTCGGGCCCCGGCTGCGCTCGTGGCCGACGCTCGTGGTCCGGGCAGTCCGGGGTTGCTTCGCGGGTGCGCTTCCATCGGTTCACTGGATACAATGAAGTTTATCTAGGTTGGCATTCATAAGAAAAAATGGAGAAAATATGAAAGGAATTTTTCCTGAATATTATGACCTTCGGTTCCTCGCTATTCTAAGTGGACATGGGGCAAAGTTTAACAATATCCTTTCTTAAATTATTATCTATGACTCAATC
>JAABPZ010000160.1 GCA_011391755.1 Methanothrix sp.
TCTTTCTCATCTCGATACAGTTCCGGCAATGCGTTCATGTACTCCTTAATCATTATCGGAAATGATCTGGATTCCATGAAGCGAAGGCCGAGCTGTTCTGCCCAGCGCTGTATCCCTAAGTCTTGAGAGACAACGGCGGCATCCAGCTCTTTTGCCAATAACAAGACGTCGATGTCCGGACCGCTGTCCAGGATGCCATAGCGAAGGGCCGCTCTGTACTTCTCTCGAAATTTGCGGATTATGCTGCCCACAATCTCCCGCTCGATCTCATCTTTCATATCCGCGAGACCGGTGCCGCTCTCGGAGAGGGAGATGCATCTGGAGACGGATTCCCAGATGGCCTCTTCGGAGATGTTCATGCCTTTGTTTATGCGGCTCCTCATGTAATCGACATATTCATAAAAGATCTTGGAAGGCACCTTGACTTTATACCTGTCCGGCGACTTTTTAACGAGCCAGGTATCGACCTTACCCAAGACTCGAACGTCACAATTATTATGCCTGGCGAAATCCTTGATCTCATTGTAGACGGAAGGATAGGGAATGTAGCAGCTAATCCCCAGATGAAGCCTTCCTTCTGCCACGCGATCCAATATGGCATTCATTCCCTCGCAGATGCTGGCGGCACCCTCACTCTCCCAGGCTAAAGAGTCCGTGAGGGCTGTAGTATCCAGCACGAACCTTTGGCGCAACATTAATAATAGTACGGAAGAAGTGATATAAGATACCTTCTCATTGAGGATAGGATTATAAGATCATACAGGTGAAAAGCTAAATAAATCCTGAGTAGATTAGATGTCGTGAAATCCTACGAGCCCCTGGTCTTCACTTTATCCCGGATTGAGAACCTCATGCATCAGGTGAGCTTTGATCCGGGGGAGATGAATGGAAAGATCATTACCAACACATCTCTGGTAGAAAAGGAACGCCTGAATGAGACGCTAGCTGTCTTTTACGATATCATCCAAAGCGGCCTTTCCGTATCGCCTTTGATTATGCTGGAAGAAGAGAAAGGACTGATAAAGATTAAGACCGCTTGCAGCCTGACCATCAGCGGCGTTTTGTTAAAGCACGGCATACCGGTACGTCCCAAAGGGGGCGGGCTGATCGAGGTGGTAGAGCGCGGGCCGACCAGATTCACAGACATGCTCATGTACTGGGCCACCACCATCGATCCCATAGACGTTCTTACCTCTCAAGAGCTGACGGATATCACGGGAATGATGCGCACGGGAAACGGGCGCATCCTGGGCAATCTTCAGGAGGCTCCCATGCTGGCCAGAGAAAGAATCGAGGAGGTGCTGGACCAACTGACGGCAGCCGAGTTTACCGGAGTCCTGGAGCTTGGCGAGCCCAATATGAATGTGCTGGGCGTATCTGTGGAGAGGGATCACGTAGGAATAGCTCTTGTGGGCGGCACAAATCTGGTGGCAGCCGCGCAGGAATGCGGCATCAAGGTGAGGCACGAGTCGATCAGCGACCTGACCGATGTCGCAAAGATGAAGCATATTGAAGAGCTGATTTGATTAAGCTCTACGCCGCGCCCGTTGTAATCAATCGCATATCTGTGTGCACATTTCGTCTGAGACAGGAATTGAAAGACGAGTTACAGCGAAAATCCCTTCTCTCGTGCCCTCTCCAGCTCCCCGGGCATCTTCTCGATATCTCCCTTCTCATAGGCCTGGGCAAGCAGGCTGCCCGCATTCTCCAGCCCCAGGTAGTCGAAGGACATGGCAAACATCTTTAGGAGCGGTCCGCAGCATGCCGCTCCTTCCTCGGAGGGAGCAACTACCAAACCCTTCTTGCCGGCAAGCTTGCGGCTGGCTATGTAGGGCCGCAGCCTGTCGATAAAAAGCTTCATCTTGGCGGTGGGCCCGTACCAGTAGATGGGCGTCCCGAATACGATGAGGTCGGCTCTCTCCAGCGTTGCATAGATCTTTTCCATCCCGTCCGAGAGAGCACAGGTGTAGCCGGACGCTTCCTTCTTGCAGCCGCGGCAGTCCAGACAGGGCAGGATCTCGCAGTCGTAGAGTCGCAGCCTTTCTGTGACGTGGCCCTTAGCCTTTGCACCTCTGAGTATCTCATCTACAAGAATCTCGGTGTTTCCGCCTTTTCTGGGGCTTCCCAGCACTGCCAAAACCCTCATTTTCTTTTGCACCTATTTGTACCAGTCCAGGCTTTGGTCCACGAATCCTATGAACGATATGAAGAAATCCTTTGCATCCTGATTCAGACCTGTCAACGCGATCATTTTTTCTGCCTGATCGGCATGCTCTCTTGAGAACGACTTGGCCTCATCAAGAGCGCCACAGTCCCTTATCAGGCTCTGCACATATTTGATCTCTGCACCATTAAGACATCTCTCTTCCTGCATGATGGCAGCCAAACGCTTCTCCTTTTGCAGAGCCAGGATGACATGTAGCGGCTTTTTCCTCTTGCCGATGTCCCCACAGGGTACTCTCCCATACTGCTCCTGTGTGGCAAAGGTATCGATGATATCATCCTGAATATCAAAAGCAAATCCTATGTGCCTGGCAGCAATCTGAAGCCGCTCCCTGTCTTTTTCAGTTGCGGATGCCAGTATTGCGCCGACGAGCATCGACGCCTTGAAGAGAGAGGCTGCTCTTCTGCTGGCCATGACCTCCCACTCCTTGACATCCGGGTCCTTGTACTCGAAGAGCATGTCCAGGATCTGGCTCTCATTGACGGCCCGAAACTCTGCAGCCAGCAGTTTTGCGGCATCTACAATCTTATTTTGCTCAAAGCCGGACTCGATCAGGCATTCTATGGCCTGGGCATAGAGAATATTTCCGGCAAACATGGCCGAAGCG
The DNA here is from genome assembly GCA_011391755.1 of Methanothrix sp. Lineage (GTDB taxonomy): Archaea > Halobacteriota > Methanosarcinia > Methanotrichales > Methanotrichaceae > Methanothrix. Next base: position 2,832 of record JAABPZ010000160.1, read on the forward strand.
ACGCCGAAGCGCTCATCAAATCCCCTGGGAATCATTTTATGCAGCGTGTCCCCGCCTCTTCTCTTTTCTTCCGCATCCACTATATCGTCGTGTATGAGGATGCTGTGCCGATACAGCTCAATGCCGGAACATACTCTGATGATTCGCTCATCTATTTGACCGGTAAAGCCCTGGTAGACTATGAGTGTGCTACAGGCAGACAGCCTTCTTCCCCCTCTTTGCACAAACTCACGGGTAGCATCATAAACATCTGCCAGGAAGGGATGGTACTTTTGGCCATCTCTTACCATCTCATCCAATCGGCTCTTGAGGTCTTCCTCTATGATTGCCCCATATCGGTCGAGCACATCTGTGTAGTCCATTGAGCTTTTCGCCTCCACACATATCCATCTGATTCTATAACTTATCAATTAAGTTTAAGACACCCAGATTCCAGAGCAATTTTGGATTCTGCTTGAACAAAAACCATAGCAGGTCTCGCATATCCATCCGGGAGATATCCATACCATGTAGCGATCCTGCCAGATGGTTCAGATCATCATCCGTAAGCTTCAGGAAGAAATTCTTAGCATTATAGCGTTTCTCTATCTGCTTGCCGATAGATGATCTCCAACGATCCTCATATTCTTTAAGGCCGGCTGTACTTACATCCCCCGAAGATATTGCCTTGCCTGCCGTCTGCCCAGCCATTACTCCCGCCCTCATGGCATTTATGATCCCGCCTCCTGTAAGTGGATCGGATTGATGGGCAGCATCTCCAACCAGCATTATGCCGTCTGATGTTGTATTATTCATTGGGCCAGAGGTGGGAATTCCTCCTGCCACGATCTGCAAAATCTTTGCCCGGGGCATTCTTCTCTGCATGAATCTATCCAGCAGCCTTATGGGCTCGCCTGGGCAGGACTGGGAGCCCTGTATGCCGATGCCTACGTTGGCAAGTCTGCCTCCTTTGGGAAAGATCCATACGTAGCCTCCCGGAGCCATTCTGTTTCCGAAAAAGAACTCACAATATTCCTGGTCAATGCAGTCGTCCAAAACCAGATACTGGGCACAAACCATTATGTCCTCCGGTTTTAGCCTGGTATCTATTCCCGCCCACCTGGCTACCTTGGACTCCACGCCGTCCGCGCCTATGATCAGAGGTGCCTCGATCTGAAGGGACTCGCCCTGGCAGATGACTGATACTGTGCACAGATCGTCTTTCCTGATCAATCCGGTTGCCCGGGTCTTGACCAGGACCTCTGCTCCAGCGCAGGCAGCCTGGAGGGCAAGGCCGCGATCAAAGGTTTTCCTTTCTAGAATGTATCCGCCCACTTCTTCGCGGTTATCAACGGTCATGGACACATTATCGTTATTGGGAGAATGCAGCCTTACCCCATTTACCTCAGTTGATATCCAGTCGGGCTGCACGGTGATCAATTCTCTCAGTTCCGATCTTTGGCTTACACCCTCTGCGCATCTGATCGGCTCTCCTATCTCCTGCCGCTTTTCCACAAGTACAACATAGAGGCCCAACTCAGCCGCGGTCTTGGCAGCCATAGACCCTCCTGGGCCCGCTCCTATTACAACGACATCGCACTTCATTCTATCTGCATCATCTTGGCTAGCGCCTTTTCCAGCTTCTTTTGTGTCTTGGCATTCGGATTGAGCATAATATCCAGATCTCTTTCAATTCTTTTGTAACTCTCCTCTGAAGCGGGGC
>JAABPZ010000161.1 GCA_011391755.1 Methanothrix sp.
CCTAAAGGTCGGGCACCATGGCAGTTCCTCCGCTTCAAGCCCAGCTTTCTTGAGCAGAGTCAAGCCTACCAGCAGCATTATCGAGGTTGGCGCGGGCAACGACTACGGCCACCCGACCAGCAAGACCCTGAGCGCTCTCCAGAATACCGGCTCGAAGGTCTACAGGACTGCCCTCGACGGGAACATCGTAATAACCACAGACGGGCAGAGCTATTCCGTCTCCACCGGGAAGCAATCTTGGAACATGGCCAGCACCGCGCCTAAAGCCACGGCCTCCGCAGTCTCATGGC
>JAABPZ010000162.1 GCA_011391755.1 Methanothrix sp.
TGGCCCGCCTCGCCGGTCGCCGCCGCCTCTACAACTTCGCAGGAGACTTTCGTGGGATCGGTGAAGTCGAACAAGTACCACGATCCGAGCTGCCAGTGGGCGGAGAAGATAAAGCCCAGCAACGAGATATGGTTCACGGGCAGCGCAGACGCCCAAGCGCACGGGTATGTGCCCTGTGGTGTGTGCCATCCGCCGTGAGGTACTGAAATGAGAGCTGTAATTGATCGGGTCGAAAGAGAATTGGCGGTTCTTTTGCTGGGGGATAAGGGCGAGTTCAAGCTCAATTTCCCCCTCTCTCTGCTCCCGGCCGGCTGCAAGGAGGGAGATGTCCTGAACATCTTCATCGAGCGGGACGTTGTAGGGACCGAGCAGGCCAAGGAGCGGGTATCGAGTCTCATGGAAAGCTGAAGAAAAAGAGCCAGGGCAAGACTGGGATGATCAAGGGGCCGGAGGTTTAAATGAGCGATTCATCACATATCTGTCCTCGGAAGCTCGCCTTTGCTTTGGACAATCCAATTCGTAGAATCATCCACAATCCCCAAAAAATCCTGGGCGGGTATATTGAACCGGGACAGACTGTTCTCGATCTTGGATGCGGGCCAGGTACTTTTTCTCTCGCCATGGCAAAGATGGTAGGCGAATCTGGGAAAGTCATAGCCGTTGATGTCCAGGAGGAAATGCTCCAAATCGTGAGGGAAAAAGCGGCACGGCAGGGACTGGAATCAAGAATCGTCACCCATAAGAGCGGTCCTGACCGTATTGGCTTATCTGAGAAGATGGATTTTGCTCTGGCTTTTTACATGGTTCATGAAGTGCCCAATGCGGAAGCGTTCCTGAAGGAGATTGCCTCCGTGCTCAAACCCAAAGGAAAGCTGCTTATTGTTGAGCCCAAGTTCCATGTTTCGGCAGCCGCTTTTGAAAAGACGATCGCCATTGCTCGGCAGGCAGGCTTGAGACCCATTTCCGAGCCAAAGATCCGTTTCAGTAGAAGTAAGCTATTATCCCTATAAATCATGCCTGGTGGCTGCAAGAATGACACCTGAAGAAGAGGGCAGCGATGTCCGAGAGATGGTCTGGGAAATGAGCCGGATGACTAACAAGATCCTGATTTTTGGACTTGTTCTCATTCTTGCCATCCTGGCGGCGCTCATCTACTGCGGCATTATCACATTTCCTTCATCGGTAATTTGACTGAGACGATGCTCAACAGCTTTTTCTCTGGCCAAAAGCTTTTTCGCTATGTCTCACATTACCGAAAAACTGAGGAGGGATCACCGCGAAGCCAAAGATGTTTGCCCTAATCTTATTATGCGTATTGATTTCCGGATGCATGGAAAGCCCAAAAACAGTCACCCCGCCCGCAACCATACCCAGTCCCTATTATGCCAAAGTGGACCCATGGCTCGATCATTCCATTTTCGGGATTGAAACACTGATCGGTTCTGGCATTCTACGAAAATATGATGCAAATGTCTTCGATTGCAGTGAGATGGCTGCTTATCTGGAATGGATGCTCGAGAAGCAAGGCTTTGATAGCAAAATCTGCCTTGCGGATAGATTTGCAAACGGGAGCATATCTCATGCCTGGATTGCGATAGACATTCCACCCAAGAGATACTATGTGGAGCCCACAGCCTTGAACTCTGGCGGCTTTGTCTTCTCTACAATAAAACCGTATGATGGAAACTACAAGGACTACAGCAGATATGATGCCATATATGAAGACATATACGAAGCCACAAAAAATAATCCTGTCTCTGAGTTCGACTGGTGGAATGATCCCCAATTGGCAAACAACCTTAAGGAATCTCAAGGTGGAAGATAATGTCAATACACCTGATTAAATCTGTCTTTATCTTCACGGCACTTGCAATCCTTATTTCCTTAGGAGGGCCAGGAACCTGTTCAAACGCTACTGACAAATGGAAAACAATTATCTTCACTGAAGATGCCCCAAAGGTGATAGGGCCTTATAGCCAGGCAGTGCAATATGAAGGTCTTTTATTTATCTCCGGGCAGATCGGAATTGATCCAATATCAGGAAACCTTTCCTCATCCCTGGAGACTCAAACAAAGCAGGTAATGGAAAACCTAAAGGCAATTTTAGCACAGGCCAACATGAGCTTCGAAGATGTTGTTCAGACCCGAATTTATCTGAAGGAAATTGGAGATTTCGAGAAGGTAAACGAAATATACGCAGGATACTTTGAAGAGAACTATCCAGCCAGATCAACTCTTCAGGCGGCTGCATTGCCAAAGAATGCGCAGATCGAGATTGAAATGATGGCGATCAAGTGCAAATAGATCTGGTACATCTCTTGCTACGGCTTCCCGGTCTTCTCTTGCAGCAGCGCCTGAGCATCCGTATGCATATCGCCCAGCTTCTTAGTGATCGGGTGCTGCGGGCCGTATTCCTGCTCTGCCAGCCCCTTGATCCGCCATATCTCAGAAAGAAGCTCAATCTTGGTCATAGCAGATGGGGCTTGGTCGCGGCTGATATATCTTAGTTCTGTGGTCCAGTACCAAAGAGTCGAATCGTCTCTTGCAGCCACTTGAGAGAGTCTAAGGAAAAGAAGCGGAAGATCCGTCCTATTGGAAAAGTTCTGTAATGTTTTTAATAGAAAATTAAATGGAATATAGAAATGTTTAAGGTTGAATACAGGCTGATCTGGAGGCTCAGAAGGACTGCCAAATACAAGGGCAGTCCTTTCTGGCTACTGAATCTTCTTTAGGGTACGATATTCGCTTGTGGACAGTTCCGTGCTCTGATCCGGGCGGAAGGCCAAACAGCATCATCACTGTATGGTGCTGATTTTATCCACATAATCCTTTCCTCTCAAGCTTATAAGTAGGGCGTAATACCCTTCGTGGGATCATACGTTCCATTAGCTGCTGCTTGCTGTCGGCGGGATTCCGCTGCCCTTGCCTCTGCCTCCGTGACTGGCCGGCAAACTCCGCTTGCGCAGGTGTTATGCTCGGGGCAGCACTGACCGGAACATCTCGCTCGGCCATCTGGACATGCTATCGGCTGGCAAACTCCGTTTATGCAGGTCTTATCAGCAGGGCAGCACTGACCGGAACATTTCGCTCGACCATCAGGACATGCTATTGGCTGGCAAACTCCGTTTATGCAGGTCTTATCAGCAGGGCAGCACAGACCGGAACATTTCGCTCGACCATCAGGACATGCTATTGGCTGGCAAACTCCGTTTATGCAGGTCTTATCCGCAGGGCAGCACAGACCGGAACATTTCGCTCGGCCGTCGGAGCATAGAGGTGTTTGGCAACGGCCGTCTATGCAGTTCTGGCCCTGAGGGCAACACTGTCCGTTACATAGCTGCCTACCATCCGGGCATAGTTTAAACAATTGCTGATAGTAGGAAAATGCCGGCACATAATAACTAGGTTGATTATAGATAGGTGGATAGTAGATTGTAGGCTGAGAGTAAGCTGTAACTTCTATTACCACCGAGTTGCTTACTTGGCCATCTATCACGAAAAGCAGAATATGCTGTCCGATTTGGTCTGCATAGAATCCAATACGGTTGCTCGGGTAGAAATAGTAACGATTCTTTTTTAGTCCTCCATCAGGATTTATTTCGTAGAGATAGCCATTGCCTCCTTTGGGCGAGGCTGCTATAAGTGATAGAAATGCACTTTGAGGAACAACGGCAAACTGAGTCCAGCTTGTTGCTCCTTGAATCCATAGCGAGTTGCCTCCTGTGTATGTTGCATAAGTCTGATACTGATAATAGGGCACAGCTTGCTGCTGATTGCTATAGTATATTTTAGACGGCATATTTCCTGTGAGCTCAAATTTTTCAGGGACTGTGATGTGCGTCCCAGGAAAAGGAGCTGTAGTCATAGTGTAGTACTCAGAATATTGCGTAAGAGCGTTTTTATCTGCACCAGAGCTCGGGATGGAAGCCGAATATCCAGTTGATGGCGTCGGATACTGCCCGTGAACTCCAGACAAGCATGCTGTCAAGATTAGTGCCGATAGGACCATTAATGGCCAATATTTTCCCATATTCTTTCCTCCATATGATTGAGTATATAAATTGATGAAAAGATAATATCAGGCGATTAGTAACCACCTGGAGATGGATAGCTGGATTTCCTAATGTCGACCATATTGGACGATTGTGCTTGAGCGCCAAAGCTCAGCAGATGTATTTTCAAAAATCTAAATCTCACGCTCATTAGTATTAATTAT
>JAABPZ010000163.1 GCA_011391755.1 Methanothrix sp.
GGGCAGTCTTTTTATCCTGGGAATGGATGCACGTCGCGACAGCAACGAGATCCGCAAAGTCATAAACATCAGTACTGCCAAGCCCAATTTTCCCTGGAGCCTGACCGTGCAAGAGAACCTGCGCCACTACGGCATGCTCTACGGCCTTTATGGCTCCGCTCTCTCCCGGACGGTGGAAGATCAGATTGATGCCTTTGAGCTTTCTGAGTTTCGGGATATGAAGTTCGAGAACCTATCCACAGGCCTAAAGCAGCGCCTCTCTCTGGCCAAAGCCATGCTCAACCAGCCTCGTCTTCTGTTTCTGGACGAGCCCACCACGGGCCTTGATCCGGATATTTCCATAAAAACCCGCCTGCTGATAAAGAGAATTCACCAAGAACAGAACATCTCTGTGGTATTATCCACTCACTACATGCCGGAGGCGGAGATGCTCTGCGATCGGATTGCCTTTTTGCGCAAGGGTCAGATTGTGGCGCTGGATACGCCCCGCAATTTAAAGAAGCATCTGGGGCTGGGGGAAAAAGTGGTGGTATCTTACGAAGGACCGGTAGACATCGCGGCCCTGCAGAGCATGGCGGGCGTTTTAGGCATAAAAACGGAGAAAGGCCGCTTGGAGATTGTGATCGACAGAAGCGAGGACGTTCTGGACAGGATAGTCAAGCTCTTTTGCCATGCCAGAATCCTTGACATAACCATAAAAGAGCCCGATTTGGAGGATGTATTCCTTGAACTGGCAAGGTGAATTGAACAAGTACCTGGCTAGCGCCTACAAGAACTGGATCATCTCCAAGAGGAACATCTTCACCTTATTCGAGCTATTCTTCTGGCCCATGATCAGCCTGCTATCCATTGGGCTGCTCACGCGGTTCTTGCAGGTGGAGGGCTCGATGGTCTCCTTTCTCCTGGTGGGCGCGATTGCTCTTACCATTTTGCAGGTGGCCCAGATCGATGTAGCCTACGTTCTCTTATTCGACATGTGGTCCAAGAGCATCAAGAACACGTTCATCGCTCCGATTCGTAGCTACCATCTGGTCTTTGGAGCAGCACTCTTCGGCATACTGCGGGGCAGTGTGGTATTCTTCATTCTGGCGGTAGTCAGCCGCTACCTCTTTGGCTTTGATTTCCAGGAAGGCGGCCTTCTACCAGTGCTGATATTTCTGGCGGGTGTTTTCGCTACGGCTGCCGTCATCGGCATCACCGTGTGCATATCCATTCTCACCTTCGGCCAGAAGGCGGATGTTGCCGCCTGGAGCCTGAGCGGTATGATCCTGCTCGTGAGTGGAATTTACTATCCCGTAGAGGTGCTGCCTCCCTTGCTGCAGACGCTTGCCAGAATCATTCCCCTGACCTACTTTTTAGAATACTACAGGTCAATATTTATTCCAGGGCCCCATCATCTGGCCATTGGTGCATTTCTGGCCGTTTTCTACCTGGTTCTAGGGCTGATCCTGCTGGATCGTGCTATTGAGAGGGCGAGAAGGACAGGCATCCTGCTGCGGCTGTCGGAGTAGTGCTGCAAGATAGGAGGTGTTGGGATTGATAGAAGGCATTTTGGGTCGCGTCTTGGTCGGAGACAGCCATCCCGTGCGGCTGATGGGCATAATCAATCTAAGTCGTGAGTCCTTCTACCAGGGCTCAGTGGCCGGCCCTCATGAGGCTCTCTCCCTGGCGGCAGCTATGCAAGAGCAGGGCGCGGATATGATAGATCTGGGCGGCGTCTCCACGGCGCCGGGCTCTCCTCTCATAAGTGAGGCAGTGGAACGAGAAAGGCTCTTTCCCGCTCTCAAGGATATTTTGGACAATCTGGATATCACCGTCTCCATTGATACGAAGCGGTCCAGCATTGCGAGCGATGCCCTTTCGCGGGGAGCCGCCTGCATAAATGATGTCTCCGGACTGTCTGACCCCAATATGGCTGCCAGTGTGGCCGAGTACGACGCATCCCTGATCATCATGGCTTCCCGGCAGAGAGCGGGCGACCTGCTCCAAATAAACGAGATAATTGCCTTGCTGGGAGAGAGAGTGAGGGCTGCAGCCCTGGCTGGCGTATGCCCGGCTAAGATCTCGGTTGATCCGGGTATCGGCAAATGGATACCGGAAAAGACTCCGGCCCACGATCTGGCCATTTTGGACGGATTGCTCCGTCTGCGTGCTTTAGAGCGGCCGGTGGTCGCGGCTATTTCCCGCAAGTCCTTCATCGGGGAGCGCCTGCATAAGCCCGATCCCTTCCAGAGATTGGCAGGAACGCTGGCGGCCACGGCCATAGCTGTTTATCTGGGGGCGCATATCGTCAGGACCCATGATATCGCTGCCAGCCAGGATACCGTAGCCATGGCCAAGGCCATTCGAGGCCGTCCGGCAGTGTCAGTAGACGAGGAGATGGAGGTGGAGGTGCTGGGCTATTTGGGCCAGGGGGAGGATCTAGCGGAAACATTGCGCCGGACAGAGGTAGATGAGCGGGGACTAAGCACGCTCTGCAAGAAAAGCTCTTTTCGCATCCTGGCCGTGCGCGGCCTTAGCAGCATGGAGGCCATAATAATAAAGCAGGAGATGCTGGCGCGAGGCGGAGACGCCGCCATTCCCAAGCTCGCTCTTCGCTGTGATCCAAGGCCGGAAGAGGTTTTAATATTCGGCACCACCAACCAGATAGCCGGACTGGTAAAGAACTTGAGCGGCCAGCCCTTCCGGCTCATGCGCCTGGCGGCGAAGATAGATGAGGCTACTAAAATGATAGAAAACCCAGAGCGTTACGGGTGAGTGTATTGCAGGTTTTAGGTATAAAAACGGATCTTATAAAACCGGGCGATGACCTGGCGGCATCCTTGGAGAAGGCCATGGCGAAATCGAGCCTGACTTTGCAAGACGGAGACATTCTGGTCATCTCGGAGAGCACACTCGCAACCGCAGAGGGAAGGGTTGTGGCTCTGCATAGTGTCAAGGCTGGCCCTCTGGCCCTCTCCATGGCTGCCAAGTACAGCAAAGATCCGCGCGAGATGGAACTGATCCTGCAAGAATCAGATGAGATAATGGGGGGCATCCCGGGCGTGGTGCTGACGCTACGGGAGGGCTTTCTTTATCCCAACGCCGGCATCGATAGCTCCAATGCCCCTCCCGGTCACGTGGTCTTATTTCCGGCCGATGCACAAAAATCAGCAATCGAGATTAGAGAGCAGATGGCGAAAGGCAGAAGGATTGCGGTTATCATCGGCGACAGCCGGACTCATCCCCTGCGACTGGGTTGCGTAGGCGTGGCCCTGGCCTGTGTGGGCCTGGAGCCGGTCGAGGACGCGCGCGGCCAAAAGGACCTCTTCGGTCGAGAGCTCAAGATCACCCGCAAGGCGGTGGCAGACAATTTAGTCTCTGCCGCTCAGATAGTAATGGGTGAAGGAGACGAGGGAATTCCGGCCGTGATCATAAGAGACGCACCTGTGTCCATTAGCGAGGTGCAAAGCGCCATCCCCACCATCCCACCAGAGGAGTGCATGTACATCGGCGCACTGCGCTGTGGCCCCCGCCCTTACACGGGAGGATACGATCATCTCATCCTGCAGGCTAAAGAGGCAGCGAAAGATGCCTATGCTCCTTATTCCGGATTTTTGGTAGGCGCGGCGCTTCTCTGCCGGAGCGGCAAAATCTACTCGGCCGGCAACATTGAGAATGCCGCTTCCGGGGCGGGCATCTGTGCGGAGAGAGCGGCCCTGGCAAAGGCCATCGCCTCTGGTGAGCGCGAATTTGAGGCGATTGCCATAGTAGGAAACGCTGATGAGCCCATATCTCCCTGCGGCATATGCCGGCAGAGCCTGATAGAATTCGGAGAGAATATAATTATCATCATGAGCAACGCGAAAGGTGATGCACTGACGGCCAATCTCGCCGATCTCTTGCCAAGAGCGTTTACTGGCAAGTGCCTGAGATAGCTCAAGCTTGGATCTGCTAAAATTGTCCTTATCTCATTCGGTCAGCCCGTGCAGCCGGGCCCCCGTCGATCAGCTCATCCGTCTGCCTGATCCGCTCTAGCAAGGGCGCGAGTTTGCCCATCGACCCCTCGAACTCGGCCCGGGGGCTCGGGCTCCCGTCTGGCCGGATCGACTTGCAGCTTCTTGCTGTTCCTTTTGAGCAGCGCCAGGAAGGCCAGCAGATCGTGGACTACGTCCGATTGCTCTTTGGAATAAAGCACTTGCAGATCGCAAAAATGCCTGGGAACGTGAAGGTATAACCCGATCTTACGAAGATCAGGCAGCTTTGCTGGTCTTTGAGAAACAGTCTAATCCATACCTCAATGTCGTCCATTCTCAGGTCGAACCGGATGCATGGTATGTCATATTTACGACCGAGCTTGAGAATCCAACCAAGCTGAAGCCCAAGACCGCGATCGGAGTAGACCTTGGCATCACTCATGCAGCCGTAACTTCGGATGGTCAGTACTTCGACTATCCAAAGTACCA
>JAABPZ010000164.1 GCA_011391755.1 Methanothrix sp.
GGAAAAACAAAAACAACTGTACCATGATCTTGGGCTGAAACCGCCTGCCTCGTTATGAGTGGGCGGGAATCTAGGATTAATCTAAAAGCGGTGATCGAACAAGAGTTTGATTCGTTGTTTACAAGGACCACAGGATACATAGAATTGGATAAGCGGATAGCTTCGACTTTTAAAAATCGAAAAGAGCTACTCACAGTTCTTGAATCTCCAGCGGTCCCACTTCACAATAATGGATCAGAGATCGCTGTTCGCGAAGGTGTACTTAAAAGGAAGATCAGCTATGGAACAAGATCCGATCTAGGCAAAGCAGCCTGGGAGAACATGTTGTCAATACGCGATACTTGCAGGAAGCTAAAAGTTGGCTTTTTTAAATATGTTCGAGATATTTATTCTAATGATCTTTGCATGCCGAGATTGGCAGATTTGCTCGCAAAAGCCGAGTAATTGATATCCTATTGAGCATGTACCCTTTTTTGCATTTCTGGTTTCCATTTGAGTGAGAAGTGGTGTATTCTCAATAATCAGGTCTTCCTCGCCTGGCTGCTTTTTGATAAATAATGATATTTAGCCCTTCGAAATATCTACTACTCCATATCCTTTGCATAAAAGCAGTACAATACATACCAGATCTTCCGTAGTCTTTAATACTGAGAAGCAGAACAAAAGATAAAAAAAAAGGCCCGGCGAGCAAATGCCCAGTGTCAAATATACCCGAATAGAAATAACCCAGGAAGCGTACATGGCTTTAGAGGCGGAAGCCATTCTCCAAGGGAAGACCTTGAAGAAGCTCGCGTCAGAAATGATATTGAAAGGGGCTTCCAAAAAGGCTCTGAATTTTGTCCAGGAATCTTCCGTATCCATCGAAGCCAACTTGAATTTTAGCAGAGATAAACTATCACGAGTGATAAACGATATCGGCACAACAAAGATTAACCTCGATGAGGGAGTTATGGAGAACGTCCAGAAGAGCCTGGTTGAGGAAGGATATCAAGGAGCAATGTTATATGTGGCTCAACATATGGCATCGGTGCAACGCGATGAGCTCTTTCGGATATTGACAACCTGTCAGCTCAATAGAGTGCCTTCCGCCATGGCGGTGGAGATCATTAAGAGTTTGAAGAGAATGCAGGACGGCAAATAGATGGACGAACTGAGAATAGGGCAATTGTGCCTCGGAGACCAGGGATATGAGCCGTAAATTTAGCGATCTAATCGCGAGCGATCTGGCCAAGCTGCCTGGTTTAACATATGATCACTCTTTTATTGGAGAAGAGAAAATACATATGCACCTTTTTAATAAAAAGAATATGCACTGGTATCTGGCAGAATATGGTCCCATTGGCAAGAAATTCTTCGGATTCTTCGAGAATAAAGCGGATGGACTGGCCTCGGGACAATGCTGCATCGAAGAAATACTCTCTTGGGCGAAAAAAGGTGATGCTTGGGAGCCGATGGTCGATGAAGACTGGAAGCCGATGAAAGCGAGAGAGATTCCTATCCTAACAGAATATGTAAAACTGATGATTTGCCAGCCGGATTTAGTGTAAAAACAGACCTGGCGGTCGTGAATTATTTTTAGGTTGGAATTTAGAATTTAAATATGCATTGGCCACGTTTTGTAAGAGCATTTAGGAATTATGAGGTGGTCCGGCGAGAAAGTACATTGAGACTCTGGAGGTTGTGCATTTGGCGATAATCGTCCGCGTTGAAGCCTTTCTCGCCAAGGGGCTTTCTGACCATCCATGATATTTAGCCCTTTCGGGAAATACCATTTTTTTGGGCTCCGAGACGTACCTCATCTCATCTTGCATTTCTTATTGTAATGCGGACATTTGGCATTGCTGCAGACGTTCTCCTTCGCAACCTCTGTAAGCACCATCTGCATCATGTCAAGACGATCGATCAACGAAGCGTCTGCAGATGCTGCCTCCGCCTCAAAGAGAGCTTTTGCAACTTTTTCTAGCATTTTATAGGCTAGCATTTTCTCTTTGCGAGAAACGGCAAACTCAGCCTCAAGCTTTGCTAAATCTGCCTCATTCACATACCCCATAGTTCCTCCCTCTTCGACTCTCTACCAGTCCACTTTCAGTCCCAGAATGCTCTTCGAGCCGTCAAATACGTCTTTGGCGATCCAGGCGCATCCAACGGCAGCCGCAGAGCTGTGCAGAGGCAGTACAGTCCGGCCCAGGAGCCCGGATACGCGCCGGCTGAGCTTTGCGGCCGGGCTGCCCGCCAGGAATATATCAGGATTTGGCTCGCCCCGGTCGCGAGAGAGGACGAGAAGGGCATTGATCTCCATAGCCGCGAATAATGATAGGGATTCGAGGGCCAGGCTCTCTTCCTCGGGCAGGCATTGCTCCAGATTTGCCCGCCCCATCTTGGAGAGAATGCCGCCGCAGTTGAAAGCCTGGTTAGCCGTCATCTTGCCGGAATCGACATCTCTTATGGCCTCGACATCCAAGGGACCCTGCATCAGTCCGGGGGCAAAGATGGGCGCGTCAATAGCGGCGACGATCTGTCCCTGCAGCACGGCAAATGTAACGGTGTTGGAGCTGGCATCGCATACAATGAAGCTATGGCTTTTGCCCCTAAAAACGCCGTAGGCCAGGCCCACCTTCTCCGGGCTCATGCCGTGCGAGAAGACCTTCAAACGGGGATCGATATCGCTGGCGCGATGAATGCCGGGCAGAAGGATGGCCGGCCAGCCCGAGGCCTGGATGGCTTCAAAGACCCGGGTACCGCCGCCCACATGCAGCCCCGCTCCATCCTGCCGAACCAGGCCGCGGTTAGGTGCATCCTCTAGCCTCACAATATGGGTTAAGCCGTCTCCCATGGAGTAGCTGAGGGCTACCAGGTCGATGATGTCGTGGCCTAGATTCTGAGCAATCCGCTCTACAATCTCTTCAGCGGAAAGGCGGCTGGCCTCTTGCCTGGCAAGCATCCAGCAGCGACCCTGTGGGGTGGCAAATCTTATGGCGGTGGTTCCGTGGTCTACTCCGATGAACATTAGATCAGCCCAATGCCAGGATTCCTGGCAGAAGGGTATTTTTGCTAGGCCTTGATAAGCGTATCCGGCCCGCGAAGATCAAGCCAAAGATAGAGAAAAATGAGAGAACAAATCTCAACGCGGTCTGATTCCGATCTTGCTCTTTATCACTCGGATATCCTTTTCCATTCTGCTTAGCCGTTCTGTATTGCTGTGATGTACCACGTCATCGCGCAGGTCCCGGATCTCTGCGGTTGTTTCGTCTTGCTTATCCAGCATTTGATCCTGTTTATCCAGCATTTGGTCTTGCTTACCTAGCATTTGATCCAGCTTGCCGATGGTGAGATCCTGCTTATTAAGCATCAAATCCATCTTCCCATTTATGCTCTCGATTGCATCTATGCCCTTGGCAAGCTGAGAACTCATGGATAGCATCGATGTTCTCACAATAGACGGCACGCGACCCTCGAAAGGCTCGCTCCTGATGCCTGACACATCAGCCTTCTTGGGTTTCCTGGCTCTCACAGCATCAATGAACGCCCCCAATTGAGCATCCTCTGCATCTGCTTTAGCGATTACTATCTGTTTGCCGTCTTCTTCTGAATTATGAACCGAGAACTTTCCGATTTCGAATTCATCGGCCAGAGCGATCAAAAAGGGCCGATATCCTACGCCGTGAACTTTGGGACCAGCAATTACTATCTTTTGCTTCATAATCCATTCCCAATAAATTCTTTTAAAACCTATTTAGCGGTTTCTTCTTATTAGAGCTTCCGCTCTTGCTCGATTCAGGCCAGAGAGATGAGTTCCAGCAATTCCTTCGCCACCTTGCCGCTCTCTCTTCTCGTCCTCATGAGCGTGCTCATGCGCCGGCAATCTCCCTGGTAGTTGCTCTTTTTGTCCACCAGGAAGAGGTCCACCTTGCCAAGCAATGAGCGCACGCCTTCATCATTGGGGGGAACACCCCTGGCCGTCATGAATTTGGTAGCCGGACCGCTCACCGGCTTGTTTCCGATAAAAGGACTCATGGCCACCACCATTTTGTCTGCCAGCCGTTCGCGCACGCCCTGCAGAGCCAAAATCGGGCCGATGCTGGTAACGGGATTGCTGGGACCGATGAGAATGGTCTCTTCCTTTTCCAGCAGATCCAGGAAAGCCTGGCAGGGAAGGGCGGCATCCAGACCCGCAAAAAAGAGGTCGCGAACCTCCGGCAATCCCTGGCGCCCTACCCAGAATTCCTGAAAGTGCATCACGCCTTCCGGGGTAGAAACGACCGTAGAAACAATGTCGTCCGTCATGGGAACGACCCGCTGCTTCACACCCAGCGATTCGGCCAGGGCCTGCGATGCATGGCTGAGTTTGACCCCCCGGCGAAGCAACTCGGAGCGAAAGATATGAACGGCTCGATCCCGGTCTCCTACCAGCAGCTTCTCTTTGATGCCCAT
>JAABPZ010000165.1 GCA_011391755.1 Methanothrix sp.
GGGCCCGGAGGTAAGTAGGGTTCAAACCTCACCCAGGGGTCATAGGGAGCCAATGCCGGAGAGAAGACAGCCATGAGCAAAAAGGATAAAAAGAGAAATAATCCCCCGCGGCTAGACTTCGTCACATCAGGCATTACTGCCACCTCACCCGCGGGTCCAGACGGCTGTAGAGAAGATCGGCCAGCAGGTTAGCTGAAACGACCATGATGGTGATAATGAGAAACGATCCCTGCAGCACCGGATAGTCCCGTGAGAGCAGAGCATCGTAGATGAGGTTGCCCATGCCGTTCATGGAGAAGACGATCTCGACGAACAGCGCCCCGCTCAGGATAAAACCGAAATCCATGGCCTGGAGAGTGATGATGGGAAGAAGGGCGTTCTTGAAGACATGTCGAAATAGAATCTCATCATCATAGAGCCCCTTGGCCCGAGCGAATGCTGCGTAAAGGCTGCTCTTCTCCTGAAGTACGCTTCCCCTCATGATCATGTAGTTCCGGGACAATGAAAAGAGCGTCATGACCAGAATAGGCAAAAAAAGATGATGAGCAATGTCCGCTGCCGATCCCGTTGTATAGAATCCTTTTAAAGGAAATAGGGCAAGCTTGAAGGAGAACAGATAAAGGGCCAACAAGCAGAGAAAGTAAGGTGGTGTGCAATAGATCGCCAGGAAAAGGGCCGTTTGCATCTTCTGGCCCTTGCGGCGGCTCCTCCAACCGGCGAGCGCTCCCAAAAAAGTGCCCAGCACGCCGCCTAAGAGAAGAGAAGGCAAGGCCAGGAGAAGCGTCCATTTCATGCGGGAGAATAGGATCTCTGAGACGGGCGAATGCAGGTGAAAGGAATATCCCAGGTCCAGGTGTAGTATGCCCCGCCAGTAGTCCAGGTATTGCTGGGACCAGGACCTGTCCAGGCCCATCTCGCGTCTAAGCTCTGCCACAGTGCTGTCCGTCAATATGACATCCTCTCCCAAGAGGTTGGTTAGAGGATCGCCGGGCATGGCTCGGGGAATGATGAAGTTCAACGAGAAGATGATAACTATGGCAATTATGTATCGGCTCCATCTCTTTGCCGTATGGGACATGTCTCAACATCCTTCAACGAATCAGGTAGAGCAAAGCATCTTTTGCCGAGAAGGCAGCCCATTTTCCGTCCTCTCTCTCTTGCAGCCTGCCTTCCCGGCTCAAGTGGCCGATAAGCTCGTCATGGCTCTTCTTGGAGAACCGGTATTGCTTGAATACCAGGTCGATGGGAAGATAATAATTCCTCGGAAATAATATCTCTTCAAACTGATAGCCTATATCTTTCAGGATGTGATACAGGCAGAGATAATCCGCGTAAGGCCTTGTCCCATAAGCAAATTCATTCAACGAGTCGATGCCTTCCGCTCGAAAGACGATAAATACCCCTTTTTTAGTGACATCAATCATCTTGGCAAGTAAATTTTCGACATCCTCTACGAAAAGACTGTAGGCCGCCAGGGAATAGTCGACCGATGTAATATCGACATCTTTCCACTCTTTTTTAATAGTGAATATATTTGTCAAGCCCTCCTGTCGGGCTTTCTCCGACAAGATCTGCAATTGATATGCCGATGGATCGACGGCAATGGTTTGGGCGGTTTTCCTGGAAAGAGGGATGGCAAAGGCCCCCGTTCCGGCTCCAATGTCCAGCAATGTCGCTTCTGGAGAAATAAAGGAGGAGATTTTATTAAGGATCTCTCCCGGGTATCCCGAATGCATGAGAACCTGGTCATAGATCCCGTAGCTCCTCCAGAACTGGTCGTTGGAGATCTTCTCCTCCTTGAGGTTATGCACATAACTCGTCTCCCTGACGAAATTCCTCCATTGGTCTGCACACTGGCTCATTGCTTCTTCTCCACAGAGAGGAAGTTGTCCACATTGAATATGCCGTAGAGGGGGTCGGAGTACCAGCCCTGCCAGGCTTTGTTGTAGGGTGTCTCTACCTTGTTCCAGTAAAGGGCAATAGCCGGCAGATTCTCTGCATAGTAGTCCTGCAGCTCGTAGGCATAATCCTGCAGTTGATCCTGGCTTGTGGCGGCGAGAATATCGTCGCACAGCTTCTGGAAGACGGGATCGTCAAGCACATGCAAAACTCCTTCCCCTGTCCTGCGGGAGTCGAAGTAGCCCGTACCCCAGTTGGCGTGCATGAGCATTCCCCAGGGAGTGGAC
The DNA here is from genome assembly GCA_011391755.1 of Methanothrix sp. GTDB lineage: Archaea > Halobacteriota > Methanosarcinia > Methanotrichales > Methanotrichaceae > Methanothrix. Next base: position 2,187 of record JAABPZ010000165.1, read on the forward strand.
CTGGTAATGGTCAGATCGTACTCGCCCGCATCCTTCTGCTTGATCCAGGTGCTCGAATCCACATTCTTCACTTCGCTGTCAATTCCCAGAAGCTTCAGGTATTCCGCCATAAGCTCTGTCGTCCGCTGGTAGTCGGTTCTTGTGAGGAATGTGAGTTTGATGTCCTTGCCGTCCTTGCCCTCCATGATGCCGTTTCCAGTGGAGTCCTTGTATCCGGCATCTTCAAGTATGCTCTTTGCCAGGGTGAGGTTGTACTCCAATTTGGCCGTCTCCTTGAAGGCCATCATGCTGGGCGGCACAAAGCCGGCGTTGGGGACCTGGCCGTATCCCAGAGCATCAAGCTTTAAAATCTCGCTGTAGTTGATGGCAGAGGAGAGGGCTTTTCTAAAGCGGATATCGGACATAGGTTCCTTCTGCAGGTTCATGCCCAGGAAGATGAGTCCGATATTGTCCTTCTCCACAAAATCGAAGTTGCCGGTGTCTTTGAGCTTTTGCATGCTGGCATAAGGATAGGTTCCTGCATACTTGTAGTAGGCATCAACGTCTCCTTTCTCCAGGGCCAGGGAAAGGACGTCCATATTGCTGAAGGTATGAATCTCCAGGGAATCGAATTGGGGTGAAGCTCCCTTCCAATAGGGATTCTTCTGGAAGTAAATCACGCCTGCGCCAAGATCCGTCTTGGCGATGTAGAAGGGACCAAAGCCTACGCACTCACCTTCATTGGTGTATTCCGTGGGCTTTTCCACCTTCTCCCAGATGTGCCTGGCCAGAATGGGGTAGGTGGCAAACTCCAGATTCAGCCGGGAGTAGGGCTTATTCAGCTTGAAGACCACCGCCCCGTCTTCCACAGAAATATTGTCCACCGTCTTCTTCATCCAGCCGGCCGCCGGGTAATTTTCTGCCAGATAGCTAAAGGTGAACTGCACATCATCAGGCGTCAGCTTTTGGCCGTCGCTCCAGTACAGGTCGTCATTGATGATGAACTTCCAGACCTTTCCGTCTTCTGAGACCTCATAGCTTTTTGCCGTCAGGCCTACTACCTTTCCGTCCGCCGCCATCTTCATCAAAGTCGGATTGGAAAGATGAGCAAAAACGCCCATGTTGCTGTCTCCCAGAATGCTGGCCGACTTGACCACATTGGGGGTGCCGATCTTTAGAACCGTAGCGCTGGAATTCCCTGCACCCTGACCCGCTATGCCGAGAATCAGGATGCAAAGGAGCAGCGCGGATATGAACTGATACAAACCACGTCTCATAATGCACCTACCTTTTTTGCTACGATTTATACTGATTCGTATAAAGAATTTGTGGCTTAAATTAATTCATAATACTTTATCATAAATAGACAAAAAAATCCAATTGAAGAGAAAAGCTATGTGCATCCAGATTGAGATAGTAATGCAGTATCTTGAAACGTATTCCGGCTCGACCAATTGACACTTATCTATCTCATCAATTGGACCGCCCATACTCTAAAATCGCGTTAACGATAGTTACTTATTAATACTTTTTATGGAAAAATTCTTAAATAGCAAGTTACAACAATATGGTAGTAACACTAGATCGCTATCATGGTCAAAACACCCTTAATCCTCCGAATGCTCGGAGTGAAAAATGCGATCGTCGAATAAGGCCCAAAAGGCGAGGTATTGATATGAATTTAGCAAATAGATTTATTGTACTGGCACTGCTCCTGGCCATGCTGACGGGAGTTGTCCTGGCACAGGACTCGGTTATGAAAGACCTTGGCTCAAAAGCAGCTAACTCAGCCATGAAAGAGCTTGCGTTCCAGAAAGGCGATGCCAATATTCTGGCGCTGACCAATGCCGGTCATGCCATAGTAGATGGCTGGACTACAGAAGGTGCGCTCAAGGGCATAATGGATGAGAGCGGCTGTAATGTGGGAGACGGCAACCTCTTTCAGGTTCTGCGGCCCTACTGGAAGCCACTCTGGTTTTACTTCTATAACAAAGCAACCGGCGAGGCAGTCTTCATGCAGGTCGACGGCAAGTCACTGAATAAGTCTTCGGAAGAATTCAAGGCTCTGCCAACCGATCAGATATTCAGCAAGGTTTCCAAAGCCAACGTGAATCTGGAATACATGCTGAATCACACTGACGAGGGCAATGCCACCTTTGATAAGAAGGCATTTGCAGGCAACGAGTTCTCATTGGTTGGCATCTCCAACGTATGGGCTCGGGGAGCATCCTTTGACTTCATACAGTCTGCCTGCTTCCATGACCA
>JAABPZ010000166.1 GCA_011391755.1 Methanothrix sp.
TAACTCGGTTAACAGACCGACCCCATTCGCACTAGGCGCGGGCAAGAGTACCACAGAGGGCAACAGTGAGGATTCCATCATAGTTGGAACGCCTGCAATTTCTGAAACATTTAGGGCGAAACTGAGCATAAGTTCAGAAATCGAAGAACTCATCTCTGATGATGTGTATTTTGAATATGCATTGAATAGTATATTTAATTTAATCGATAATGCTCTCGATGGTATTGGACATATCTATCATGTAGGAGTAGCTCTAGACGTCGATCAAGATCTTCCGAGCTGGAGACGTGCTAATATCATAGTTGGAATTAATGGAATGGATTATCAAAGCATACTTAATTTATGGGATGACATCGGATTAGAAGTTGGAAGTTATTTGAAATCTCTCAGAAAAAATCCAATTTTCCCTCAGGAAAAAGCACTTAGATTATATAACTTTATTAATATATCATTCACACCAGAAGGTAATATATGCCAGTAGACGGGACTGATTTTCTGAGATTAGCTGAGGGAATAATCAACGATGATAATGAAATCAGTTTTAGATGCTCAATGAGCCGTGCATATTATGGGGCATTCCATATTGCGAGAAAGCTCCTCGACTTAGACGAATATACCAGCCATGAGAAAGTAATTGCGGCAGTAAAGAGCGATAATTGGACGCTAGGGACAAAACTAGAAGATCTTTTTAAAAAGCGAAAGCATGCAGATTATAGATTGAGTTGGACAAACTTCGACAAGCCAGTTGCTTATTATCATATACAAGAATGCAAAGACGTGATTAGAAAAATTAAAAAATTATATACGAAGATAGACTAGATCACCCTATTCCACCCCGATACTTAGTATTCCTATTTTTCTTCGATGCTTTTTCGTTTCTCACGATCCCAAAAAGGCGATTTGTATTTTGGGTTTGGACATACTTTAGGCGATTTGTTTGGATCTCTAGGATACCATTCATGATTGCATATAACGCGAAAGTTCGACGAAACCCTGAACTCCAAAAATTCAACTGCTCAAGTGAATGAACTTCTAGCAGAAATTGTAGCCTGCCATCTCACAACAGCAATCCATGAGATGTACGAAAATAGTGTCAATCCCGAATTCTTTCAACTAAAGTCTGATGTCTGCAACCAAAGTCCAGCTCAACGGAGACTTTAGGTGCGAAGCCTACAAGGCATCAAAGGCTAAATATAGATGTGTAACATGATGGGAAAGCGTTTTTTGGAGGATTTCCTGTGATCACCGAGGTGGCTGGGCAGTATAATGCAGAGGATCTGGAGAACCAGATCAGATTGTTGTGGGAAAAGGAGCAAACCTACCGCACGGTTAGGAAGCTTCGGTTGGGCGGCAAGAAGTTCTTCTTCGTGGACGGACCGCCCTACACCACGGGGCGCATTCACCTGGGCACCGCCTGGAACAAGGTGATCAAAGACTCGGTTCTGCGTTACAAGTCCATGAACTGCTTTGAGGTCAAGGACAGGGCGGGCTGGGATATGCACGGCCTGCCCATCGAGGTCAAAGTAGAGGAGTCCTTCGGCTTTAGAAACAAGAAGGATATCGAGGCTTATGGCGTCGATAAGTTCATCGCCCGCTGCAAGGAGTTCGCCCTGCGCCAGAAGGACGACATGACCGCACAGTTTCGGATCCTGGGGGCCTGGCTGGACTGGGAAGATCCCTACATGACGCTCAAGAACGAGTATCTGGAAGCGGCCTGGTGGACTCTAAAAAAGGCGCATGAGAATAACCTCCTGGAAAGAGGTTTGCGGGTGGTCAATTGGTGCCCGCGTTGCCAGACGGCCATTGCCGACTCCGAGGTGGAGTACTGGGATGAGACCGACTATTCCATCTATGTCAAATTTCCGGTTCTGGGCGAAGAGAACACCTACATTGTCATCTGGACCACCACTCCCTGGACCATTCCCGCCAACGTGGCCGTGGCTGTGAACCCATCCTTCCAGTATTCCAGGGTGCGGGCCTGGAAGGACGGAAAGGCCGAGATCCTCATCATGGCCTCGGACCTGGTTGAATCCGTGCTCAAGATCGGCCGCTATCAGGACTACGAGCTGTTTTCCTCTCTATCCGCAGAGCAAATGCAAGAGCTCACATACAGCCACCCTCTGGGCGACATGGTCCCCCGGCAAAAAGAGATCTTGCACAAGGTTTATGCCGCCGACTTTGTGACGGCTGAGAACACCGGCTGCGTGCACATCGCTCCCGGCCACGGCCTCGAGGACTACGAGCTGGGGATGAAACATCATATGGAGATCTTCTGTCCCGTGGGCGGAGATGGACGCTACACGGCCGAGGCAGGAGAGAAGTACCAGGGCCTTTATGTCAAGGAGGCAGATAGCGAAGTTATCGTCGATCTGGAGGAACAGGGGCAGCTGCTGGCTTCGGGACGGCTAGCGCACCGCTACGGTCATTGCTGGCGTTGCAAGACGCCTATCATCTTCATCGCCACTAGCCAGTGGTTTTTGCGAATATCCGATCTGCGCGACAGGATGCTCGAGGAGGTCTCGCGCATAACCTGGTATCCGGAGTGGGCAGGGTCGGCTCGCTTCTCGGACTGGATCAAGAATGCCCGCGACTGGTGCATCTCCCGGCAGAGGTACTGGGGAATTCCTCTGCCCATTTGGACCTGCCCGGCCTGCGGCCATTTAGAGGTGATCGGCACGGCGGCTGAGCTCGAGGAGCGAAGCGGTCAGAAGCTGGCTGATCTGCACCGGCCGGATGTGGACCATATCTTTTTGGACTGCCCCTGCGGCGGCAAAATGGTGCGCTCGCCGGATGTTTTTGATGTATGGTTTGATAGCGCCGTAGCCTCCTGGGCCACTTTGCGCTTTCCCAGCCACGAGGAGGAATTCAGGGACTGGTGGCCGGCTGATTTCATCACGGAGGGGCATGACCAGACGCGCGGCTGGTTCTACTCCCAACTGGGGGCCGCCATGGTCTCCTTTGGCAGAGCGCCTTACAAGAGCGTTCTCATGCACGGCTTTACCTTAGACGACCAGGGCAGGAAGATGTCCAAGAGCATAGGCAACATCGTCCAACCGGAGGAGGTTGTGCAGAAGTTTGGAGCCGACATACTGCGCTTTTATGTGCTGGGAGCCAATGCCCCCTGGGAGGATCTGCACTTCTCCTGGGACGGTGTGGAGAACACCAGTCGCATGCTCAACATCTTCTGGAATGCTTATCGCTTTGCCTTGCCCTACATGGTCCTGGATAAGTTCGATGCCAGCAAGGCAGATCTGTCCAGGTACGAGAGCAATCTACGCCCCGAGGATCGCTGGATCCTGTCCCGGGTAAACAGCCTGATTGAGGATGTCACAAAAGAGATGGAGGTCTACCAGTTGCATCGCATTGTTCGCTCCATCTCCGACTTCATACTGGAAGATCTCTCCCGCTGGTACATCCAGCTGGTGCGGCCCCGTACCTGGATTGAGCAGGATAATCCGGACAAGCTCGCCGCCTACGCCACCATCTATGAAGTTTTAGTTAAACTCTCAAACCTCATGGCTCCGTTCACGCCCTTCATCGCCGAGTCCATCTACCAGAATCTGGTGAAAGGCCTGGACGAGGGTGCACCGCAGTCGGTACACATGTGCCAGTGGCCCAAAGCCGATGCGGCGCGAATAGACAAGCATCTGGAAGAGAGCATGGCACTGGTAAGGGAGGTTTCCATGGCCGCTTCCAATGCCCGTCAGAAAGGAGGCCGCAAATTGCGCTGGCCTGTCTCAGAGATCTTGATAGCTCCGGCCCAAGAGGCCGTGGACCTGGGCGGCCTGGAAAATGTCCTTAAGGGCCAGACCAACTCCAAGAAGATTACCGTGCTCGCAGCCGGAGAAAAGCCAAAGATGGACCTGGAGATCGCCCCCGTTCATAAGAAGATAGGTCCGGTCTACAAGGGCGAAGCCAAGAATGTCGTCGAGGCCATAGCCGCCGCCAACCCCACTGAAGTCAAGAGGCAATTGGATGCAGGGGACGCGACCATATCTTTCGCGGGAAAGGAGTACAAGATAACTGCCGAGATGGTGGCGATCAAGGAATTGCCGTCGCAAAATCTGCCTGCCGCCGAGTTTTCTCGAGGATTTGTCTTCGTGGACATCACCCTCACACCTGAACTGGAGGCGGAAGGGTATGCCCGAGAGATCATTCGCCGCATCCAGGACATGAGAAAAGAGCTGGATCTGCGCGTGGAAGATCAGATCCGGGCCATTGTCGATATCGAGAGCAAGCCGATCCTTGACTTAGCCCTGCAAAAGAAAGAGCATATTGCCGGCGAGGTTCGAGCTTGCGATTTCCAGTTGGGTCTGGGCCTGGAACTAGAGGGAAGGCTGGTTAAAGACTGGGATATCGAGGGAGTCTGTGTGAGAATTGGCATTGATCGTGCAGCATAAAACGAAAAAAGGTAC
>JAABPZ010000167.1 GCA_011391755.1 Methanothrix sp.
GACGAGGCAGTCTTCATCGGGCCGGCACCCTCCCGCCAGAGCTACCTGAGGATAGATAATATCATCAAAGCCGCTCTTGATACCGGTGCCCAGGCCATCCATCCCGGCTACGGTTTCCTCTCCGAGAACACCCACTTTGCCTCTGCATGCGTGGAGAACGGCATCGTCTTCATAGGTCCGCCCTCATCGGCCATCGATGCCATGGGCTCCAAGATCACCGCTCGCCAGACCATGAAAGATGCGGGCGTCCCAATTGTGCCCGGCATCGAAGAGGGCATCACCGATCCAGATATCGCAGCCGAGATCGCCGAGAGCATAGGCTACCCCATAATCCTCAAGCCGGCGGCAGGAGGCGGGGGAATCGGCATGAAGATCGTGCAGAGTCGCGAGGAGCTCTTGCCCGCCTTAACCTCATCTCAGTCCGTGGCCAGAAGCGCCTTTGGCGACGACACCATCTACATCGAAAAATACCTGACCGAGCCCCGGCACATCGAGTTTCAGATCCTGGCCGACAATCACGGAAAGACCATCTATGTCTCAGACCGGGAGTGCTCCATCCAGCGCCGCCACCAGAAGCTGATCGAAGAGTCCCCTTCCCCTGTCATGACCGAGGAGCTGCGCGAGAGGATGGGCTCCATCGCCGTCAAAGCCGCGAAAGCAATAGGCTATTCCAGCGCCGGAACTGTGGAGTTCATGTACTCGCGCGGCGACTTCTACTTCCTGGAAATGAATACCCGCTTGCAGGTAGAGCACCCCATCACAGAGATGGTAACCGGCGTTGATCTCGCCAAAGAGCAGATCATGGTGGCGGCAGGCTACCCACTGGGCTACGACCAGAGCGACATGAAGATTAACGGCTGGGCTATCGAGTGCCGTATCAATGCCGAGGATCCCCTCAACGATTTTGCCCCCTGTCCGGGAAAGATCAAGCGTTACCGAAGCCCGGGCGGTCCGGGCATAAGAGTGGACAGTGGAGTTTACACTGGCTACGTCATCCCGCCTTACTACGACTCTTTGATCTCCAAGCTGGTAGCCCACGGCAAAGACCGTAAAGAGGCCATTGCCAGAATGGAGCGCGCCCTTTATGAGTACATCATTGTGGGAGTCAAAACCAATCTGATATTCCACAAAGCTGTTCTTAGAAATAAGAGGTTTCGCAGCGGGGATATAAACACTCATTTCATCAAGGATGAGAACATCGTCGAGGCCGTAAAGGTTGTGGCCGTAGAGGATTATGAGAAAGGCATGTCGCTGGCTTCGGCTCTTGGCGCGGACAACCGCCAGATTGCCGCCATCTCCGCGGCCGTGGGGTCTTACCTCAGCCAGAACCGGGCCGAGGAGAAGAGCTGAAGGTGGCAGCACTTGATATCCTCTCATTTCTAAACTCTGGAGAGTGGGTATCGGGCGAGGAGATGGCCAAAAGGCTCGCCATCTCCCGCGCCGCTGTCTGGAAGCAGATCCAGGTCCTTCGCCAGAGGGGATATGAGGTCTCCGCCTCTACCGGGAAGGGCTACAAATTGGTCAAAAAGCTCGACCTTCTGGATGCGGACCGCATCTCCCGCGGCCTTCAAACAAAGTGGCTGGGAAGAGATATGCGCATCTCTGACGAGGTTGGCTCCACCAATGCGGCTGCCCTCTCTCTGGCCCGCGATTGCCAAAACGGCACCGTCATACTGGCCGAGACCCAGACACAAGGCCGGGGCAGACTCTCCCGGTCCTGGGCTTCGCCTCCCGGTGGAATCTGGATGAGCCTCATCTTAAAGCCAGAAATGCCGCTCAATCTTGTCTACCAGATAAACATGGCAGCGAGCGTAGCTCTCTGTCGTGCGTTCTCATCCATGTTCGGCCTGGATGCCGGCATCAAGTGGCCCAACGACCTCTTGATCAGGGAGCTAAAGATCTGCGGCATACTCATGGAGGTAGGCGCAGAGGTGGACCGGCTGGATTATGCCGTGGTGGGGCTGGGCCTCAATGCCAATAATAACCCGTCCGGCTTTCCTGCCGAGTGGAGAACCTCCTCTCTGGCGGCAGAGCTTGGCCACGACATCGATAGGTGCGAACTGGTCGGCCGGATTCTTGAGGAGATAGAGGTGGCCTACGAAAATATGGGAAGCAAAGAGATCTATGAAGAATGGCGCAGCCGCTCGCTCACCTTGAATCGGCAGGTGCGCATTACCTCCGCGGCAGGCGACCTGGTAGGCCAGGCCGTGGATCTGGCAGAGGACGGTGCCCTTCTCCTTCAGACCGGGGATGAGCTGAAACGGGTATTGGCGGGAGACTGCATTCACCTGCGCCCTTGCCAAGCGGAGGCGCTGTGATCCGGAAGCGAGCAATGAACAGAAGGACAGAAAGATGAGGGAAAGATGAGGGCGAGAAAGGTGCGCGGCATTGCAAGGGATACGTTACAGTTCATCTTAGAAGCGTCCCGTTCCTCTCTGCCGGTGGAGTTCGCAGGGCTGCTTCAGGTTGACAAGGAGATCATCACCGAGGTTCTCATCCTGCCCGGCACGGAAAGCTCCCGCATGAGCGCCCTGATTCGCCTCTACATGCTGCCCAACATGGCAGTGGCAGGCTCAGTGCATAGCCATCCATCCGGCGATCTTCGGCCGTCCGAGCCGGACCTCATCTTTTTCTCTCGCACCGGGGACTACAACATCATTGTCGGCCCGCCTTTCGACGAGCAGAGCTTTGCCTGCTATGATGGTGCGGGAAGGCGGCGCGATCTGGCCATTTTAGATGTGGAGTTCAAGGACGATGGCTTTGATGACGATTTCGATGATGATGACGAATTCAAAGAGGATAGGCCTTGACGCTGGTAGTCGCCACAGGCACCTTTGACCTTCTCCATCCCGGCCACGTCCTCTACCTGGAGCACTCGCGAGCATTAGGCGACGAGCTGGTGGTAATTGTTGCCAGGGATGTGAATGTGCGCCACAAGCCCAAGCCCATCCTGCCTGAGGAGCAGAGGCTGAGGATGGTAGAGTCACTCAAGGTTGTGGACCGAGCCGTGCTGGGCGAGGAGAAAGATATCTTCCGGACGGTTGAGCAGCAAAACCCGGACATAATCACGCTGGGCTATGATCAGCATTTTGATGAGGCGGCTTTGCAGGCGGAGCTATTTCGCCGCGGCCTCTATCCCCGGATTGTGCGTATCGAAGAGCATGAGCCCTGCCTTCTTTGCAGCTCAAGCCGCATTGTGACCAAGATCCTGGAGCGCTTCCGGGGACGGCGAATCTAATATTGCTTTTGAGGACTTTGAGGGAGAGGTTATGAGAGCTGGTGAGTATGCCCAAGTTTGCACTTCCAACCAGCTTAACAAAGCTATTCCACTGCTATTGGACATGAGAAATGATCTCAAAGCAGTGCGAAAAACCTCTGATCTGACACTGGATGAGATCAAAGGCATGAGGGAAGACATTCAACCAGTGAGCTTGCCTCCAAAATAGACGCATGTTTTTTGTGTACTTGTCTCTTCTGCCTTCGCGATTAATCTGGTAGTCTGGCGGCCTTCGTCGGGCCAGTGGCCGCGCCTTAGAGCGGCACGAAGGTCTTCCGGCTTTCTTCATTGCTCTAATGGCCTTTGCGGCTTAGACTTACAGGCAGACGACGGGCGCCTGAAAATAAAGATGCTGGGAAAGGCCGTCAAGTTCTTATACGGCTCTCTCTTTAGCGGGCCTGATGGCCAGAGTTGCAGTAGGAGGAACCTTCGATCCCATTCATGATGGGCATATATCCTTGCTCAGGCGTGCCTATGATCTGGGGGGAGAGGGCGAGGTAGTAGTAGGCCTTACCTCAGACGAGATGGCCAGAGAGAGCCGAACCCGAGCCGTGCGCAATTTTGAGACAAGGGAGAAGAATTTGCGGGCGGTAGTGCAAAGGTGCTTTGGCATCAAGCATGCCAACATCATAAAGATCGACGATCAATGCGGCTCCTCCATCTATGAAGACTTTGATTTTATTGTCGTCTCTCCGGAGACCTTGCCCATGGCAGAGAAGATCAACCGGCTAAGAGCAAAGAAAAACCTGAAGCCGCTGCGGATATCCGTGGTTGAGTATCAACTGGCTCAGGATCTTGTCCGCATAAGCTCCACCAGGATCTTTGAGGGAAAGATCGACAAGCATGGCAAGATTTTGGTTGGTTAGATTTATGTTTTTGAATTTGCATTATTATTTATATACTATGATATAATTTTAGGAATTAGATTTCGTTTTCTTTTACAGGTCGTAGAGATTCGTATCGCAAGAGATGGCTATGCCGCTTAATACCTATTTCCCAGGTAAGCACCCAGAGGGCAATTCAGGTACTGTATCAAAAGGCTGCTATTGAAACCTCTCAAGAAAAAAAAGACCTTAGAAGGGCCTTACAAAATCCGTCTCCGATCTTGCTAGGCCCCTTT
>JAABPZ010000168.1 GCA_011391755.1 Methanothrix sp.
AGGGATACGGATATGGCATAGGATCGGGACTCGGGTTCGGATTGACCCAATAACTGCCGGGACCGGAGACATAAATGTAGGCATAGTTGCTCCAGCCGCTGCAATAATACTGGAGGATGTGCCAGCCAGGAGCATCAGCAAAGAACCATCTCTTGTACCAGCCCGGGTAATTGACGAACCCTGCGTAGTTAGTATCCAGCATGCCGCTCGGATACCACTCATAAAACCAGATATTGCCTTTTCCCGAGGTCTTCATCCATAAGGCCAGGTTGGCATAAAGATTGCAGCTTGCTACGGT
>JAABPZ010000169.1 GCA_011391755.1 Methanothrix sp.
GTGGGTGCGCCGCCCGTTGGGGTGGTGGAATATGGATCCATCTGTCCAAATGCATTGGTACATAGCAGCATCATTAATGCTATTATTATCACAGTCCATTTCATCTGAGGACACCTCGACAAATTATTGACGCTTTGAATGTAAATATGTTCCCCTGGCGCGGCAGTCCTGGCATTCTCTTCACTTTCGCCCCGCGTCCATTATGCTTTTATTCGAATTTGTCGGACCGTTTCAATATGATCAAAGGCAAGGAAGCCTATCTGAAAAAATTGACTGCCAATATGTATATCCCTTCGCAAGAAGTGGGCACAAAGCTTGAGGGCAGCACTCCACCTTCCGTCTTCATTGGTAGCTGGAACTATCCAAAGGTTTTCGCCGGCCCTATGATCGCACCTCTGCATGGCGACACCATCATCATGGACCGGCCTGAGTCATGGATACCGGAAAAGAAGACCCAGGAGGAGATCATAAGATACCGTCTAAACCTGATCAGAGGCAAAAGATCCGTCAAAGTCACTCAGCTGCAAGGTCGCTACTTGGACAAACTTCGGGATATATCCCTCTCCGCTTCCTCCATTGAGAGTGAAGCCGAGTTCCACCACGCTCCTAAAGGCATGTCTTTTAGTGATGAGCACACTCCCTTCGGTCCCAGTGCTCCTCTGGATAAGCTGGAAATAGCCAATACCAGGTGGGATCCGAATTTAGAGAAGGTCTATTACGACGGCGACCTCCTGGCAGCGGACGCTGTTGTTGATCTGCACCAAAAGGGCATGCCTTTCTCCAGCATAGAGAAGGCATTCTCCATGGGAACCATGGGTACCAAGAAAAGACGACGCCTGGTTCCCACACGCTGGTCCATCACCGCCTGTGACAGCACCCTTGGAAACCGGCTTTTGCAAAAGGTCAGGGATTATGACCCCATCGATTGCTGCCAGGTGAGGGAGTTTTCCAGCCTCAACAATTATTACGCCGTCCTTCTCCTGCCCACGTCATGGCAGTATGAGTGGATGGAGGCATTTCTTTGCATCCTGGGGAATGAAGAGCTGATTTTCTCCGACTATGAAAAAAATGCGGGCAAGAAGGGCTATTCCCGGGTAGGTGGATGCTACTATTCCTGCAAAATGGCGGTCTTAGAGGCTCTGGCACGCGAGAAAAAACAGGCAGGTGCGATCATCTTGCGGGAGGCTTATTCTGGATATGTGCCGTTAGGTGTCTTTAACGTGAGGGAGAATGTGAGAAATGCCATGCAAGAGAAGGCCTTGTCCTTCGAGGATGTGAAGAGCGCTTTGTGGTATATTTGCGGCAAGCTGCAATTGCCTTTAAAAAATTTCATCATGCAAAGCGACTTGCTCAAGGAGCAGCTTAAAGCCCGGCAGACTACATTGAGCTCTTTCTCTTGATATAACTAAAAAATGAGCTTCTAAAGAGCGAAAATTAGATATAAAAAGAACTCCTTGATTTGGTGGGAGTGAAATGTGTGGATAAAGAAATGAGAAGAAATAAGCTTTGCGTGTCTTTTATAATATTTATTTTCAGTGTTTTATCGTTAACGAGCTATGCTTCAGCCCAGTGCGGGGATTGTGATGATAAAAATCCCTGCACCATGGACCTTTGTGACGCAATGATTTGTCAGCATACGCCCCAAAGCTGCGACGGTGCAAATTCCTCTACGTTGGCGCTATCTGGAAAAGACGCTAATATCAGCACGGCAGAAAGAGAGGGTCCAAGACAAAACCGGCAGGAGCCTTCTGTATTAAAGGAAGCCGTTGATATACCGGCAAGCTGTGATCCTGTGAATTGCGATGACGGGAACGTCAATACGACAGACCTCTGCGGCTCATCGGGTTGCGTCAATACGCCCTTGTCCGGAAAAAGCTATTCAGTGGAATTTCTTCGCCCCATCCTGCCGGAAATACAAAATGTGGCCGCCAAAGAGAATACCACTATCAATGAATCTCAAAGCGTCATGGAAGAGGCAATCGCACCGCCAATCGCACAGCCCACCTGTGATGACGGCAATCCCTGCACCACGGATGCCAACAACGGCACAGGCTGCGTTTACTCACTAATGAGTTGCGATGACGGAAACGACAGTACTCTCGATTCCTGTCGAGATGGCGCTTGTATTAATGAGCCCATAAATAGCGGCAGCATCATAAGTGAAAATAGCAGCCATTCTCCATCTTCAAACAACAGCACTGCCCTATCCTCAGACGAGGCGCTCATGGCCCGCCACCCCCAGAGTTGCGATGATCATGATCTCTGCACTGTGGATACTCTCAACGGGACTAGGTGCGAGCATAAACCGAAGAATTGCGATGATGGAGATGACAGCACTAACGATTACTGCTTTGAAGGAGTGTGCCAACATACAACATCAAATTGCGACGATAGTAAAAACTGTACCATCGACTCTTTCAATGGTACTGCATGCGTGCACACGCCTAAGAATTGCGATGACCATAATGCCTGCACCATTGATACCTGTGTCGATGGAAAATGCGTGCATACGTCCATGAGCTGTGATGACGGCAAACCTTGTACCTATGACAAATGCGATCCAAAGAGGGGTTGTTTTTACCCATCGAAATGCAATGACGACAATCCCTGCACAGTAGACCATTGCGATTCGGCAGGGAGGTGCCAGCATTCACCTGTGGTCTGCAAACGGGGAAAAACATGCATCGATGGAGTCTGCCTGTATCCATATTACACCTATCCTGCGTTATATTACCCATACTACCCCTATTACGAGCCCTATGTCGCACCCAGCAGTACCCTTCCATCCGCAAAGTCCTACACAATTCCCGTCGGGACGGCCATAACCCTGCCCTGGGCCAGGTCGGTTACGGCTCTTAATACGTTAGAGGTGGAGAACGGCATAGTATATCCAGGTGCATCGCCTCTGAAGTTTGTGAGATCGTTGGGATTAGAAGACCAGGCCGTTTCAGGATACCAAACCGGACCGTCTATCTCGGAACGATCAGAGATGATAGGTCTTTCCTGGAAGGATTATGGCTTCACTTTGACCTTGATCCAGCCAAACGGAAGCATTCTTCCTGTCCAGGGCGATAACCGGAATGTAATGCACCTTGTGGGTCCGAACTACGATTACTACTTCCTGAGAAGTGCAGCTATTGGGAATTGGGGTCTCGAAGTCAAGCCCATAAATCCGGGAGCTAATGCTGTCGGATTCTCATTGATAACCGGGCTGGTGAAGGGAGCAGTCCCCCTAAATCAGACTTAATATCAAATACATCGCTTTATATGCCTGGAAAAAGCAGATTAAACGGAAATGGACAGAGATGATTGGCAGAAGGTCCAAAAGGAGCTGAATCGGCTTTATGAGCTGCATGAGAGTGGAGTCTCCGATCCGGGAAAATGCCGCGAATTCAACAAAGAGGCCTCACTCTTTCTACAAAATCTGGAGGATTTACAGGTCTATGATGTAGCAGACAGGGTCATGGACCTTTTGGCCGGCTGCAGCCCCAAGGATTTCTCACCCTGTGAGAATCGCCAGTGCACCAAAGGCTCATTAGAACGATTGCAGCATCAGATCAGAGAAAAACTGGAAAAGAGCTGATTTATCTTTTCCTGTACTTTAAAAATAATCCAATGGCTACTATCAAGCTAGAAAATGATACGATATTGGCTACGATGAGAATATTATCCTGAATGTGCAAGCCGTAGAGCAGCCAGAGGAACATTCCCAAGCAGAATTGCAGGAGCATAACCAGGCTTACATCCGCTACAGACTGCGTTTTGTAGATCTTAAGGATCTGGGGCACGAAGCCGAACATGGTCAAAACGGCGGCACTTGAGCCGATCAATTCCCACTGCATCGAACTCAAGTAGGGTGTGATGGTATATTAGTTTATTTTAGTCCAGAAGTATCAGACCAAACAGCTCCACCATTTCCTTGCAGTCCTTGAGAACCCGCGGCTTATAGCCGGCGTTTTGCAGGGTTTTGAAGACATCGATGCCGCAGGCCTCCATGGAGGGCCGCATGAGCTCCTTATTCTTGCATTTCACGCTATCCAGATCGAAGACCGC
>JAABPZ010000170.1 GCA_011391755.1 Methanothrix sp.
CCCGCAAGTGAGCGTCCGTTTGCTTTGCATCCTGAGCAGATGCAGGCTCGTTGGGAGATTCGGCATAGGCGGATCGGCAGGCATTGAGCACCAGTATGGGAACCTCGGCCTCTCTGAGAAGGTTTCCGAGGCTGGTTCCGTCCACCAGCTCCATGTTTTCCTCTTGACGAGGATTTTCGAAGAGCAGATAGCCGCATGGACCGGGCCTCTGAGCGGCGAAAGTGCTTCGGTTCACTCCACCGAAGCCTCCTGACCCTCCCAGATCGGCGTAGGTTCCGTGGCCGTCAAAATGAAACACATGGTAGGGCTTGCCCTCGTCTTTGGCCTTTCTTAGAACCCGCCCCAACTGATCGAAAGTGGGCGGACGGAGCAGGTCAAGCTGGAAACGAGAGCCTCCTTCCTTGCTTAGGCCGCTTATGACCCGGCTGGCTACCGAGCGGAAGGGAACATCATTATCTGCACCAGGCCGGCATATGGCCAGGAGAATGCGTATAGGACCTTGGGGGGTCTTTTTAAATTTGGGAGGCACGGCGGCCTGGCTGTAAGTGCGCATGAATGAGGCGGCACTGAGCGCCAGGGGCTGAAGCGTGTCGGGATTGCATATCAACTCCCAGGGTATAGTGGTGGCCTCCTGGACCTCGGTTACTATCTCAATGCGAGTATCGTTAAGTTGGGTGAGGGCATATGACCAGATCTTGAAGGCATCGAAGTTGGTTTTGAAGATTTTATCGAAGAGTTCAATGCCGATTTTCGTCAGTTGCCCCTCTACTTGAGCAGCGATACTTGGGGCAGGGTCCTGGGGATATTGAAGATAGTCCTCGAAGTACCAGCGGAGACGTTCCTGGTCCTGGATGGACAGATTGAACTCAAAGGATACATCGGTGGTCTGAGGGAATTCACCATCCCTAAGCAGTTCGATCCGAACGTTGTATTTGCCCTGAGAGGGAAAGCTTTGGGTAAGGCGTAGGATTTGGGTCATGGAGAATCGCCCATTTAATTCTGACCATTCAACAGCCTAAACTGTTAAAGCTCTTTTGCCTGGATCGCATATCATGATAATCTGGCCGTGCAGCTTGAGTTGCTTCCCGTCCTTCCACGACAAGATGGATATTGATGTTGATTCTGCAATAGATTCAATTCTTGGGGTTGGTAGAGACTGTCAAACTTCCCGAGTTAGGCAAGATTCTCTGCAAGACCAGGCGAGCGGACGTATCATGTCTCGTTGAAGAAGCGATTCAGACAGGAAATTATTTCATGCATAAAACTCTAAATTTATGCCTATGGAGCAGATCAGCGAACTTATGGCCAGGCTCTCGCCAAAACACCAGCAAGAGGTTTTGGATCTCGCGTTATATCTCGCTGAAAAGGATAACCGATCTAAGCGAAAAAAGCTCCGTCTGGACTGGGCAGGCGGATTGGCTGAGTTCAAAGAAAAATATACATCTGTGCAATTGCAGAAAAAATCCCTGGATTGGTGGAGCGATTAAACTCTCTCCTCTGTCGTCGCCCTGGCCATCCCGCTCTGCACCGTCGCTGCCAGCGCGTTGGCCGCCCGCGCACGTGAGCGCTCGTCCCACCAGCCAGTCCAGCCCCTCGTAGCCCACATCCATGAGGATCAGACCATCTGCTCGGGGCGGTGGGCACGGGGTAGTCATGAGCGTAACAAGAACTATGTTCAATTTAAATTGTGAAGCCGTTATCAGTATGGCAAAAGTTATAACTATTTCCTCGATTGATAAATAACCGATGCGATTGGAAGACGGTGCGCGAGATGAAAGTGATTCGCCTAAAATAGTTTATAAATTAGTTGCCGAATCCATCTCGCTTAGCAATGTACCTGCACAACTTTTGGGAAAGATACTATTAAATGTACAGGGTTTAATCTATTCAATCGCAAATTCTGAAGCAGACCATGTTGGTGGGAGAAGGCCAAAGAAAACGGAAGAACTTTTTTCATTAAATGTAAGCTTCTCAGAGGGAAGCGTAGCAATGGAGTTTTCACCCGCATTGCTCGCGCCCACTTTAGATGATACCATGATGCAGACTCCTACGTTTAGCAAGGCATCAAATCTTCTCGGTTTGCTTATGCATAGGGATGTCGAGTACGATGAAATAAAATTAGAAATTGAGAAGCAAATCGATGATCCCAGGTCGAGAATAACCAGCTTAAATTGTCTTAAGCAGCTCATACCGCCAGAAGGGAAAAAAGCAGAAATAATGTTTAAAAATATAAATGACGCGCACCCAGAAATCGAGCTTCATGATGAGCTATTAAAGAGGAGAGTTGAGCAATTATTACAAGAAGAGATGAAGAATTATGAGATGGAAGTTTTTGGAGTGGTGTCCAGGATCAAAGATGATATGCCATCTCCAAGTTTTTTTGTCAAAAATTGGGCAGGAAAATTAGTAAAAATCCAGATGCCTGAGGAAAAAAGGCATCAGATTCTGGATTATTTGGCTAATAGGGTGCCGATAAGGCTAACCGGCGCAGGGACTAAAAAAAGGTCGTTGGAAATCTCAGATTTGAATGAAATAGAACCCAACACTAAGATTTTCATTGATTCGATTCGTGAAGTCAAGCTCACAAATATCATCGAAGCAGAATTATCTTATGAGAGATACGATAATGAGTCGGATTATTGGGTTATCAGCAATAATGAACTGGGAGCATACGGTGTGGATTCAACCGTTGATAAAGCAAAAGAAATGTTTAAGGAGGACTTGTATAGCGAATATCTAACGTATAAGGATCTAAGCGACAATGATCTAACCAGCAAAGCGTCGATATTAAAGAGAAAACTAATAGATCTATTCGAAAAATAGTTGGTGAAATTACGCCTGAGAAAAGAGACAAAATTGATGCAGCATTGACCTCGAAAGGGTTCCAAAAATTAAATAAAAAGGATCATTATAGATATAATTTGAAGATTGATGGAAAAATCTCGCACATAGGAACGAAAATGAGCATGGGATCTAATTATAAAACGGTGGGAGACAATCTGCTCATTCAAATGTATAAACAGCTACGTATGAGTAACTTATCAGAATTCAAAAAGTATATCGAATGTAAATATTCTTATGATAATTATATCCAATATCTCAAAGAAAAAAATGAAATATAATTCGTAGATTATCTTATCATCGCCCTCTCCATCACCCTGGCCACACTCGCCCTGGCCATCCTGCTCTGCACCGTCGCTGCCAGCGCGTTGGCCGCCCGTGCTCGGGAGTACTCGTCCACCTGCCAGTCCAGCCCCTCGTAGCCCACATCCATGAGGATCAGCCCATCCGCGGGAGCAGTGGGCGCGCCGTGGTTCAGCTCGGGCCGGAGCAGATCTGCGAACCAGCTCATCTCCTTCTGGCCCGCCCCTACCTTCTCCAGAGCGCCCACTATCTTTCGCACCATATTCCAGAGAAAGCCGTTGGCCCGAATGTCGAAGACGAAAAGCCCGCCCTCCTCAGAGATCTGCAATTTTTGCAGCGTCTTCACCGTATCCACCTTGGCCGAGGAGAAGTTTCTAAAGTCGTGCTCGCCCAAAAGCTGCGCTGCCGCCGCGTGCATCCTCTCCAGATCCAGGCCCGGATGCCATAAAAGATAACGGTACTCTCGCCACTGGGCATTCCAGCGGGCACTGAAACCCACCGGTGCAACGGCCCAGGCCCAGGTCCAGATGTCACGGGGCAGCCGCCCGTTCACACAGCGGGGGCGAGTCAACTTGGCCCTGTCCTCGTCTATCCAAAAATCGATGACCTGGCCCAGAGCCGAGACGCCCCGGTCCGTCCGGCCGGCGTAGCAGAAGTCACCGTGAATGACACCGATTTGCGATAGCGCCTTCCTAACCACGGAATCGACGGTGACCAGGTCCGGCTGCTTCTGAAAGCCATAGTAGTTGTCGCCCAGGTAGGCGAGCTTGAGTGCAACCTTCATTCAATTTATCCCAGAAATCGTCGTCTTTGTGACTTTGTGTCTTTGTGGTGAATCGCAGTGAGATCTAACCACAAAGGCACAAAGACACCAAGCGAAATTACTATTAATCAAATCTCCCGTGGGTCGGTGATGTACCCGGTGATGGCGCTGGCTCCCGCTGTGGCCGGCGAGCAGAGGTAGACAAACGCCAGGGGGTTTCCCTGCCGGCCCACGAAGTTGCGGTTGGACGTGGCGAGGCAGCGCTCGCCTGCGCCTAAAAGTCCAAAGGACCCGCCCATGCACGGCCCGCAGCAGGCCGACTCAAACATGGCACCCGCCTCCATGAACTTCTCCACCAGACCGGCCCGCAGGCATTTCATGTACTCCTCCCGGCTGGCAGGCACCACAATCATGCGCACGCCCTTGGCCACAGGCTCGCCCTTCATCATCTG
>JAABPZ010000171.1 GCA_011391755.1 Methanothrix sp.
CTCCAGAGAGAAAAAGCCGCCGAGACTGTAGCCGCCTTTATGCAGTACGAAAGTCGCCAGCAGGCGAGCCGTCCTGCCGTTGCCGTCGTAGTAAGGGTGGATGGTCACGAACTGATAATGGACCAGGGCAGCAATAAGTGGAATGGGAAGGCCCGATCTCTCCGCCTCGGCTGCCCACTCCACCAGCGATGCCATGAGATCCGGCACATCTTTTGCCTCCGGAGGCAGGTAGATAAGTGCGCCGGTTGCAGAATTTTTGATTGCATTCTGGCCTTCTCGGTAGGACGTGGGCCCTGCCCTGGGACCTCTCTCCACCAGAGCATGCAGCTTCTTAATCAACTCCTCAGTGAGCGGCTTGTTCTTCCTGGCCCACTCTTCCAAATGCAGGAGGGCATTCCAGTAGCATCTGACTTCTGAGACGTCCCTCTCCCGGCCGGTGATCTCGGCCTGCTCATCGGCGACGACCCGATGGGCCTCATCCAACGTGAGACGGTTTCCTTCGATAAAGGTCGAGAAGTGAGCCGCACGCACGCGGGCGCGGGAGCGAAGCTCTGCCTCCGCCGAAGGCGGCAAGGGCGTGTGGTCCACCAAAGCCCGCGCTGCCTCAATCAGCATCAGGCCCCGGACAATAGAGGGGGTGAGGGTGTAGGGGGGAGTCCAGGCAAGAGCGGTCATTTATTTATGGCATCTCTTTATCCTTCTCGGCCAGGCCCAGGACATTAAGTAGTCCCAGCAGGTTTTCCCTGGACAGTGACCCGTCGGATACCTTCTTTAGAACCTCTTTGGCATTGAAGGCCACACCGAGACCGGCGTTCTTGATCATGAGGCAGTCGTTGGCTCCGTCGCCAACAGCCGCAATATTGTCCGAACTGATATTCTCCAGCTCCGCCAGCCGGTAGATGATGCGCCCCTTGGCCTCAGCATCGATGATATCGCCCTTGATCTCGCCGGTGAGAAAGCCGTTTTCAATCATCAATTCATTGGCAAAGGTGTAGTCAAAGCCCAGCTGCTCTTTGAGCACATCGGTGAAATAGGTAAAGCCGCCGCTGATGAGTGCGATCTTGTAGCCTACATGCTTTAAGTGATGCAGCAACTCCTCCGATCCTGGGGTAAGACGCAGATCGGAAGCGATCTCCTGCAAGGTTCTCTCCGGCATTCCCTTGAGGAGGCGCACCCTCTGGCGCAGCGACTCCTTGAAGTCCATCTCCCCGTTCATGGCCTTCTCAGTTATCGCTTTTACCTGCTCGTCCACTCCGGCAAATCCAGCCAGCTTGTTGATGATCTCAAAATCGACAATGGTCATGTCCATGTCAAAGACGATGAGCCGCTTCTCTTTGCGAGAGCGCCCCAGATCCTGAATCACCACATCCAGGCCGAGAAGCTCGCAATCCCGTTTGAGCCGCGTCTTGCAATCATCTTCATCGCAATCGGAAAAGTCCATGAGAAATTCAATGGATATGAGATCGCCACGCGCCGTGACCGATGCCCTTTCGATATTGATCTCATTTCCAGCAGCCACGTTTGCCGCATCGCGGATAATGCCCGGCCGGTCTTTGGCCAGAATGGTGACGACATGCAGGCTCTTCTTCGATTTGCGCCGGCCCCGGTACTGGCCCAGGGGCAGAAAATTGAATTGAATGCCCAGATCGTCGGCCTTTCTTTGCAGCCATGCCTGTAGCTCGCTGGCTGTGACGCGCGCATTGGCAAAATCAGCTACCACAGACATGACAAATATGCCCTGCATCACCCGCTGATCCATATCCACGATATTTACATTCTGCTGGGCTGGCTCTTCCAGGATATCGCGGATCAGTCCCGGCCGATCTTTGCCCAGGAAGGAGATGACCCAGAGATCGTCATTCAGAGGGCACGTCCCCCATTTCTATGCGGCTGCATCGAGAACAACGCTAGCCATTCAAGCCTAAATACTTTTTCAGCGGTTTCGCTTCAGCTCGGCAACTCTCATCATCAAATGCCAGGTATTCTCGACGGCCGAGATGATCAACCATACTATTACCATCACCATCCAACCCAGGTAGCGAGTCTTTCCCTGCAGGACATCTGCGCCGATAACCATCAAAGTCAAGTAACAGATGGTATTGGGAATCAATAGTCCTCTCAAGATCATGCTTGATGTGAAGGCCTTATTCTCGCCCTTGCTTCTTAAGAATCTCAGCCACAAAGCGGCTGTATGCACTATTTGTATCGTTCCCAGAATGAGAAGCGGATATCCTATTCCAGAGGGTGTATCGGAAGGGACCGTAAAAATGAAGGCAAAGGATAAAATCATCAAGAAATTTATAAATATTTCTTCGGCCAGCATGCGAATGTCGCTTGACTTTTTTGCCTCGGCTATGACATCAATATGCAATGTAACTGCAACAAAGATCAAACCAACAAGGGTTGCAGATGCAGAACCTGTCAGCATGTAGAAATCTCGCCAGGAATCAATAGATTCGATAAACGCATTCATGTTCAAGCCACCATATTTCCAATGATTTTTCATTTCTCTGATGTTCATCTGGTTTCTTATCTTTTGCCATCATAATTGACCGATGAAAAAGCAAAATTATAGAAGCTCGTGAGTACTAGAGACAAGCAACTAAGAGGTCGTTTATGCACCAATCACAAATGCTCATCAACGGAGAATATGTCGCCTCCTTATCCGGCAGAGTTGAAATCATCTACAATCCGGCCAACCAGGAGCCAGTGGCTCAAGTGGCCGTGGGCACGCGCCAGGATGCTTGCCAGGCCTTGCAGGCGGCCAAGAAGGCTTTTCCCATCTGGTCGGCAACCTCCAGCCAAGAGCGGGCTAAGATCTTGCACGCTGCTGCGCACTTAGTACGGCAGCGAGCCGAACAAATAGCTAGACTGCTGACTCTGGAGATGGGCAAGCCTCTCAAGAACGCCAAAATGGAGATTCTTTCCTCGGCGGATGTTCTCGATTTTTACGCCGAAGAGGGCAAAAGAAACTTTGGCGAGTGGATCTCCGCCCCGCACAGCCGAAGCATTGTGCTCCGCCAGCCCATCGGTGTCGCCGCACTCATCACCCCCTGGAACTTTCCCGTGGATCTTTTGGCCTGGAAGGTCGCCCCCGCTCTCGCGGCCGGCTGCACCTTCGTGGCTAAACCGCCCAGCAAGGCTCCGCTGGCGGCTACAGAGTTTGTGCGGGCCGTCTCTGACGCGGGCCTGCCGGCTGGCGCGGCGAATGTGGTGCACGGGCCGGGCGACGTTGTAGGCGCGGAATTGGTGGAAAATCCCATCTCCCGAAAGATCGCTTTTACTGGTGAGACACAGACCGGTCGCGAGATCATGGCCCACGCGGCAGCGCATATCAAGCGCGTCTCCCTGGAGCTGGGCGGCCAGTCGCCCTTCCTCGTCTGCGCTGATGCCGACCTGGAGGCAGCGGCGGCAGCCGCCGCCCAGCGCGCCTTCTCCAACATGGGCCAGATCTGCATCAGCATCAATCGAATTTATGTGGCAGAGGAGGTGGCCGAGCCGTTCACAGAGGAGCTGGTGCGGCGCGCCGAGCGGCTCAAGATTGGCGATGGCATGTTGCCGGATGTGGACCTGGGGCCCATGTTCAGCGGGGGGCAGCGGGAGAGGACCAAGGATCATGTGGCCGACGCGCTTGAAAAGGGGGCAGAGCTTCTTTCCGGCGGCAGTGAGCCGCAGGGCGGGGCCTATGAGAATGGTTACTTCTTCCGGCCTACAGTGTTGGGCAAGGCCGACCACAGCATGCGAGTTATGCGAGAGGAGACCTTCGGGCCGGTGGCTCCCATCATGAAATTCAAGACGCTGGAGGAGGCCGTAGCTCTCGCTAACGACAGCGAGTACGGCCTGGCCGCTTACGTCTTTACCAATGACCTCAAGACGGCGCTACGGGCCGCAGAGGGGCTGGAGGCGGGAGGCATCGGGGTTAATGTCAACAATGTGGTGGACCTGCAAGCGCCCTTTGGCGGGTGGAAGGAAAGCGGCCTGGGCCGGGAGCTGGGGCACTGGGGATTGGAGGCGTATTTGGAGACGAAGCACAGTCGCCTGGGGATGTGAGGGGAAAAAAAGTAGGAACCCCGCGGTAGTTCGTAACCATTTGTTTAACCAGTGGCTAACGACGATTTCACCACAGAGGCACAGAGTTCACAGAGAACGCACAGAGAACGCTACAAGGTCGGAGAGCTCATAGTAATCCGATTTTTAGCCACTGAAAAAAAGCGAAGAGCTAAAAAGATTAAATCACTTCCCGGGGCATCCTCCATCCATCCAGGCACCGTAGACAGTCTCCGGTATGCTCTCGGCAGGATCGTCGCAGTGAGTGATATAGCCGCACCAG
>JAABPZ010000172.1 GCA_011391755.1 Methanothrix sp.
ACAGTTGCTGGAAATATCACTTTAGAGAATGGAAGTGAGCTGGCCATAAACTCTCAAACCTACTCGGAGCTTCTCTCTACGGACAGCAACCGGAATAACCGAAAGATGGGCTATGACAAACGTTTCTATCATCTCATCAACGAGTAGGATAAGATGGCACAGATCTACGGCAATAAATCAAGATTAGACGACCTGCTCGCCCGTGAGCTGAATTACTCTGACTCTTACGACGCCAAGATGTTCGAGACCTATCTCACTAAAGAGCAGGTGGAGACAATGAACCAGGTCTTCAAGGAGCGCAAGGGAGATTTCGATGGCTATTACGAATTCCGGAAGACCCGGATGAATCTGTCGCCCCTTAAGCCTTATGACCTGGCGCTGCAACTGCTGGAAAATCCCGACAAGAAATACGGCTACGAGGAGACGCTCTCCAACATATTCGCCTCTTATGCGGCAATGGACCCGGCCTTCCAGGACATATTCGTAAAGACAACGACCAGTGGCTCGATGGATGTCTACCCCAATCCCGAGGGCGGAAAGCAGCCGGGAGGCTACTGCCAGGATATGTGTGCTTTGCAGCGGCCGGCGTTGATATTCATGAACTACAAGGGTTTGATGCAAGACCAGAAAACCCTCACTCATGAGATGGGTCATGCCATCAACTTCTACCTGATGGGCAATAATGTGGATTATCTTTACTGTTATGGCAGAGAGTACGAGATGGAGATTCCCTCAACCTTCAATGAGGAGCTCTTTGTGGACTATGCCCTGAAGAACTACGACCAGGATACGGCCCTGGCGATTTTAGCGGAAAGCGTCAGTGATTATGATAACTACTTCACCTTCCAGCCCATGATCACCGAGTTTGAGAACAAGGCACACGAGCTTTGCCGCCAAAAAACAAATGTGAGCGGCAGCGATCTTAACCTGCTCTGGACAAACCTATCCAAGGATTACCGAAGCGGTTTGGTGGATTATTACCCGGAGAACAGTGCCCAGTGGACCTACATCAGCCACATCTATCTCACCAATAACTACTATACCTTCAGCTATGCTCTGTCCAAAGCCGTGACTTTGTCCTTATTCAAGATGTACAAAGAAGACCCGGAAAAGTTCAATGAGAATTACATGGCCTATCTCTCCGCCGGCAGCAGCATGACCCCGCCGCAGAAGCTTTGGAAATTCTTCGGCATTGAGATAGATAGGAAGCTATTCGAGGATGCCATGGATGTGGTGCATATGAGGGTGCTCCAGTTGCAGGAGCTGGAGGCAAAGAGATTGGCAAGTTCCGCCTGATTTCAGGGCGGAACTCGCATTTTAATTTTTGTCCACTTTTGAATCAAGGTGCAATAACATTTTTTTAGTACTTTGCTAGCATCGGCCAGACAGCTTCTACGTTGTTAGATCCCACATTTCGCATTAACATTCCAATCCATAATATTTTTTGCAGTCCTGCCCGAGCAGCTTTAGAACCAGGTTCTGAGTCTCGCTCAGCCTTATCTGCCGTCTAATCACATGTTGGCCTTTGGTTACTATTATTAATGTTACTCTCATAAAAAGCTGAAATATCCATCTCATAGTCGGTTTTTTGGGTTGATTAGGAACACTTTCCTCCGCCTCCTTTAGTTTTCTTCGAAGCTTCCACTCGGCATACGAATAAATCAATAGACAAAGGACCATAATCATTGCCAAGGCCTCGATGCGTTCTTCTTTCTTGATAATGCGTGGAAGCTTTTGTTCTCCAGGAGAGGCTGAGCCAGGCTGGGCGGCATTTTTTCTTGCAGGAGCGTCCACGGAAAAGCGGCGGATCTTTCGGTTGTGGTAAGCCCGCTTCGTCTGGGGCTGCACTTTGAGCCGGGGTTCATCGAGAAGGTGAACGGCTGTTGCCGAAGGATGTTACGAGAGAGCAAAGAGCAGCCTGGTGGCCCAGCCCGAGAGCGCACGCCCCGGCGCACTGATCAGCAGCTTCAACTTCAGGGTGTGATTGCTGTTGGGGATGCTCTCGAAGAATGTCGCATGGATCTCATTGAAGGCATTGAGGGATCGAGAGGTACGAGAGCTGCTCCTCGTGGACGGAAGAGAATGCTTTTTCCTAGACACCATCAAGATACTCGGCACCGGCACGGCCAGCACAGCAGCCTGTCGGCCTGCCCGGCCAGGTGCGACGCTCGGTAGCCGCTCGTCCAGATCAGTATGATTATATTTTATTCAATATCAAAATAAAAAAACCTTAAATTCAACGACGTCGTATCTAGAACTAGAAGCACAAAAGGAGGATTCAAAAAAATGACAAACGAAACTGTAGAGAAAGCAAAGGCTGATGTCAAGAAAGGGATGGCTGAAGTAGGGAAGGCGGCGGCTAATTTAAAAGATGATGTGAAGAAGCTGAAGGCCAGTTTTGAGCATAATGCAGATGGTGAGAAGAAGGCTGATGCAACCAGAATCGTGGTCAATGATGCATATACTGGGACGGGGCCTGATTCAGAGAAGAAGATAAGTGATGCAGTTGAATCGATATTTGGTGTTAATGCAGGCATCGTATGGAAAGCCCTCAATCTAAATGGTCCGATGACTATTGATGACCTCGTGAAGACTTCAAACTTAAATCCCGAAGATATCTATGGCGCATTGGGCTGGCTTGGCCGCGAGAACAAGATCTCGTTGGAGACACGTGGTGAGGTAAGGTTCTTTTCCCTAAGGCCATGAAAGGTTTCCGCTCATAGGTTCGCAAAGCGAGAAGCGGAACTCTCGGTTAAGAATGTTTTAACCTGTGCAATCATGTCATAAAATGCACATTCGGGCTTCTACATGATATTCGCAGATACCTCATATGATGTTTACCTTCATATATCTCAGAGAGTGTAACTGCAGATATCAAGTGATAGGATAACGGGTGAAAAGAAATGACAGATAATGAGATATCGGGATTCTTATCCGCCAAGCTTTGCATTTCGGTCTTCCTCATTGTGGGTTTGCTTGGGACGGGAGCTTCTCAGAGTTACGATAACCTTTACAAAAGCAACGCCCCCCAAACGGTGCAGGAACGAGCAGACCTGTTCAAGGCGATGCAAAATGTGGATGAGAAGAGCAATCCTCAAACGGCGTTGAACGTGACTGATCTGTATAAAGCGCTTCAGAATCCCTATACATTCAAAGATCCTCAAGCTGCACTGGAGAACGCCAATACGTATAAACAACTGCAAAAGTTGAATGGCATTTACTCCAGCTCTCGCGTTGAAGATAACTGGTACTATTGGACCAACATGTGGCTGAACGGACCCCAAGAAGCAACGGGAACTAATGTGGCAAATATTTATGGGACAATGTCCAATCCCTATGTATTCAAGGATCCTCAAGCTGCACTGGAGAACGCCAATACGTTAAAACAACTGCAAAAGCAAAATAGCATTTACTCCAGCTCTCGCGTTGAAGATAACTGGTATTACTGGACCAACATGTGGCTGAACGGCCCCGCAACTTAAGAGGCTAGATCAACCTCTCTTTTTCCCTTTTTCCCTTTTTCTGGTAGTGCGTCGCGTCTTCTTTCTTCTTAAAACTCCATCAGGCTCCTCTGCACCGGTCGCCCCAAGAGCTGTGCCTCCTTGCGCCACTCTCCCGCCGGCGTTCTGATCCTCTTTTCCATCTCCGCCATCGCTTCTCCCAGGCTGCCAAAGCGCGCCGGAGGCGAACGCATGGCCGATCTAGCCACCTCTCGCACCACCCACACTCCCAGGGGTGCCCAGTAGCTCTCGGAGATTTCCCGCACCGCCAGCACGCCGGCCTGGCGGCCTTGCCCGGCCAGGTGCTCCAGGACGGCCAGACGCGCCGCATAGTAGCCGCCTGCCAGAGAGCTGTACTGCTTTTTGGCCTGCGCGTCCTCTCGATCACCGCCGATGAAGCCCTCTTCCGCCCACACGGAGCGGGCCCGCCAGATCTCCACCAGCTCGAAGCTGAAGGGCCGGGGCAAAAGCAGGATCTCGAAGTGATTTCCCAGGTCTTCGCCGGAAAAGAGATAGTAATCGTTTACCTGGCGACCGTCCAAAACCGTCTCCTTGAGCAGCTTGCCGATCATGTCGTCCGAGGCGGTAATGGACCAACGGGTGGGCACCAGCTTTCTCTTCTTGCCCAAAAGGCCTAAGGAAAGCATGCGTGAGATGTGATCCGTGCCAATTCCGCTGGTGTAAAGCTCGGCGACTGCCGTCGCAGCAGCGGCGTCCCTGTCTTCCACCATCTGGTCCACCTTCCGAGGAATCCTAGATTCCCGTTGACCCATAACGAGCCCAGTAATGTTTAATTTTATATCCCTTGAAATTTTAAAAGGTTACCGC
>JAABPZ010000173.1 GCA_011391755.1 Methanothrix sp.
GTCATTGATCGGGCCTGTGATCCCGAAAAAAGGCGCGGCCTCATCTGGCACACTCAGGGAAGCGGCAAGACCCTGACCATGATCACCATCGCCTCCCGGCTCCTTCGTGAGTCGCACGGCTCCGAGAAGCCCACCGTGCTCATGCTGGTGGACCGAACCGAGCTGGAGAGCCAGCTCTTCAAGAACATCGTGGGCTTTGGCATGGGCTTTGCCAAGGTTGTTAGCTCCAAACGCGAGCTGCAGAGTATACTCGCCTCCGACTTTCGCGGCCTGGTAGTCTCCATGATTCACAAGTTCGACGACGTCCCTGCTGATATGACCACTCGCGAAAATGTGATAGTCTTGGTGGACGAGGCTCATCGAACCACGGGCGGAGACCTGGGCAACTATCTGCTGGCTGCCCTTCCCAATGCCACTTATATTGGCTTCACCGGCACGCCCATTGACCGGCTCTCCAAGGGCAAAGGCACCTTCAAGGTCTTTGGCGTTGACGATCCCCAGGGCTATCTGGACAAATATTCCATAGCCGAGTCCATAGACGACGGAACAACCGTCCGGCTCAACTATGCCCTGGCTCCCTCCGACCTGCTGGTGGACCGTGAAACCCTGGAACAGGAATTCCTGAACCTGGCCGATGCCCAGGGCATAAGCGATATCGAAGAGTTGAACGCCATACTGGACCGGGCCATTGAGCTAAAGGAGATGCTTAAGTCACCAGATCGTGTTACCAAGGTGGCCAGGTACGTGGCCCAGCATTTTCGCGAGAACGTGGAGCCTCTGGGTTTCAAGGCCTTCCTGGTAGCTGTGGACCGCCCGGCCTGTGCTGCCTACAAAGAGGAACTGGATAAATACCTGCCACCGGAATACACTCAGGTTGTCTACTCACCACTTCACAACGACAGCCTGGAGCTGAAGAAATTCTACATCAGCGAGGAAGGAGAGAAAAAGGTCAGAAAGGACTTTTTGAAAAAGAACTCGCTGCCCAAGATCCTGATAGTAACCCAGAAGCTCTTGACCGGCTTTGATGCTCCTATCTTGTATTGCATGTACTTGGACAAACCCATGCGTGATCATGTCCTCCTGCAGGCTATTGCCAGGGTCAACCGTCCCTATGAGGATGAAGACGGCCTGGTGAAACCCTGTGGGTTCGTGCTGGACTTCGTGGGCATATTCGAAAAGCTGGAAGCCGCGCTGGCATTCGATTCGGATGTGGTCACCTCGGTGATAAAGAACATCGATGTCCTGAAGATGCTCTTTCATACCTACATGAGCGATGTGGCCGGGAAATACCTGGCCCTGGCGAAAGGATGGGATGACAAGTCCAAAGAGAAGGCTATCGAATATTTCCAAGACAAAGAGACCCGAGAAAGCTTCTTCTGGTTCTTCAAGCAAGTGCAAAACATCTACGATATACTCTCGCCCGATGCCTTCCTACGGCCTTTTATGGATGACTACCAGAGCCTGGCCAAGCTCTACGCTTTGATCCTGAACGCCTATACTGAAATCTATGTGGACCGGGAGGTCACCGCCAAGACCAGGCAGCTGCTGCAAAAATACACCAGCAGCGGGGCACTGGAGCCGCCTGGTGCAATTCATCAGCTAGGCCCCAGAGAATTGAAAGCCTTGAAAGACTCAGGAACATCCGATGCCACCAAGGTATTGAACCTCAGAAAGCTCATAGCACTGTCATCGAAGGGCAGCACCAACCCGATTTTGAGGCTGATCGGAGAGCGAGCCGAGGCCCTTCGCCAGGATTACGAAGATCGCCAGATGACCACCCAGGAAGCTCTGGTACGCTTCGAGGGCCTGGCTGAAGATTTCCTGAATGCCGATAAGGAGCGAGTACGCCTGGGGCTGGATGAGAATTCGTTTGCAATTTATTCACGGATCAAGCCGGAAACAAAAAAGCTGGAGCCCAATCAGGCTAAAGAGATAAATGCGCTCTTTGAGAGCTATCCCGACTATCGATGGGATGAAAAGCAAGAACAGAGGCTTAGGGCAAAACTGTATAAATTTATACTGCCTATCGTTGGTAAGGAGAAGCTCACAAAGCTTGCCGATGACCTCCTGAGGTTGAGAAGAGAATGAATGATCAGTGGCATGATGTCGATGAGATGAAATGGGCGGCACGACAATGGGCTGCAAGGGTGGGAGTCAGGGTAGCACAGATTCAGATTCGCGCCATGTCACAGAAATGGGCGTCCATGTCCTCCTCTGGCCGGCTCACCCTCAACTCTGAGTTGCTGGAGATGCCCAGGGACATTGGCGAATTTGTGATTGTGCACGAGATACTTCACTTAATTGCTCCAAGTCACGGCAAAGTGTTCAAGAGTTTTCTGTATGCCTATTTGCCAAACTGGCAAGAGCTGGAAAGGCAACTGAGGGATGCTGAAGTTTTCGCATTTCAAAACGCTGGAAAAGTGGTGGCGAGGAGCGTCCAAAAGTCCAAGAAGATAGATAAATGGTGATGAGGTCCATGGCTCTCTCTCGAATGCTCTTGCCGTGCAAGTAGGCAATGCCGTATTCAGTGACGACGTAGTGAATATCGCCCCGCGTTAAGGTCACTCCCGCTCCATCCCTCAGTAAGGGCACAATTCTGGAGACAAGCTGTCCTCTTGAGAATGCATCCGGTCCCCTGCCTTGCGCTGTTGAGGGCAGGGCGAGAATGGTCTTTCCATCTGAGGCCAGGGCTGCTTCGCGCATGAAGTCTGCCTGGCCGCCGATGCCGCTGTAAAAGCTGTGGCCCAGCGACTCGGCCGCGGCCTGTCCTGTGAGATCTACTTGCAGAGCGCTGTTGATGGCCGTAATCTTCCTGTTCTGAGCAATGATGAGTGGATTATTTGTGTAGTCGATCAGACAGGAGACAATTGCATTGGGAATGCTGCCGTATCCCACCTGGATGGTAGAGCCGTCTTCCACGATGCGTGATCCGTACCTTCCGATCTTCTGAGCAATATCGCCAGGCTCATCCTCGATGTACTCCAGATTCATCTTGCCGTCCTTGTCGGGAGGCGTGGTCTGGATGAGGGCCACATCAAGAGGTATCCTCTCCGATCGGATCAGGGCGGGTAGTTGGGAGAGAAAGATGGGTGTGTAGTCGGCCCTGCCCTGGTTTACAGCCTTTCGGGTGTTGTCTCCGATGAAGACGGAATTGAGCCGGAAGTTGTCTTTGAACTTTTCGTCCATTTAAGCTGCCACACCCAGGGTGACTATGTTGATCAGCTCGGCATCCAGGAAGGCCTTGGGCTGGTTCTTAACGAAATTGAGCAGAGAGCTGACCAGATACTGTGGCTCGCCACAGCCAGTGCCCACGAATATCCGATTGCCTGGACGAATTTTCTGAAAAATGAAGCGCTCCTGCTCATGGAACTTGCGAGGCCATATGCTTTTGATTTCTTCGGCTATCTTTTCATTCATGTTCATCCGGGCATTCTCGTCCAGCTCACCAGTGGGTAGCGATCCAGGCTGGTTCCTCCTGCAATCAGGTAAGGCGAATCGCAAACGCCGTCACTGTCCCGGTCCCTGCAATCCGATTGGCCGTAATAGTTGCCTTTGCCATCCTTGTCCCAGGAATTGCTTGCATAATCCCAGGCTGGCTGAACATTTGAGGTGAGATTATTTCCAAATATAGTATTTCCATAAGATCCGCCTGATATATTTATGCCTTCGGTGCTGTTGGAGACCATGTTGCAGGCAAGTAAGTTTCCTGTGCAGTAATTATCGAGAATAATGCCGCCTTTTACTACATCCGTAATAGTGGAATTGGCAATTTCCGTATAGTTGGATTGGTGCAGTAGTATGCCATGCTGGCTCCTGCTAATGTTGCTTGATTCAACAGTATTGTTGTGGCTGAAGGTTAAGCTTATTCCGTCGCCTTTGTTTGTGGTGATGTTGTTATCCCATAGGTGATTCTGCCAGCTCTTTACCAGGCAAATCCCGTCCTTGCCATTGCCCCTAACCTTATTTCTATGGATGAGATTATCATAGGACTCATCCGCAGGATAGTTGTTCCAGAAGATGCTCTCAATGTAAATGCCATATCCTCTGTTAGATAAGATGAGGTTGTTGGAAATAAGGCCCATTGATCCGACCAGGTATATGCCTTTTCCATTGCTCTCAAATTCGCTCTCCCAGCCGCTACCTGTAATTGTATTGCCGGAGATTATGGAGAAGTTGCATTTCATGGCCTTTATGGCATCGTTGATGCTATCGGTTATCTCATTGCCTTCAATTATATTTGAGTCGCTCCTCTGCATCTCAATTCCCCAGTAGTTATGGAGCATCCTGTTGCCCTCGATGTTGTTTTGATGTGAGTT
>JAABPZ010000174.1 GCA_011391755.1 Methanothrix sp.
AAGACCGGTGCCTGGCGTACGTTCGTGCCCGTATTCGATCATGAGAAATGCATAAAATGCAGCCTCTGCGAGATTTACTGCCCCGAGGGCTGCATCCACCAGGAAGAAGGGCTCTTTGTCCCTGACCTGGACTACTGCAAAGGCTGTAGCGTGTGCGCTAACGAGTGCCCACGCATGGCGGTACAAATGGTCTTGGAGGAGAAGTGATGAGCGAGAAGACTGCTAATATGAAGGTGGTAGAGGGCTCTTATGCGGTGGCCCACGCGGTCATGTGCTGCCGGCCGGATGTTATCTCGGCCTATCCCATAACGCCTCAGACTCACATCGTGGAGAACCTTTCCCAGATGGTGGCGGATGGTGAGCTTGACAGCGAATTTTTGACGGTGGATTCCGAGTTCTCAGCCCTGTCCGTTTTAGTGGGGGTCTGTGCTGCCGGCGGCAGAGGCTACTCCTCGACCACCAGCCAGGGCCTGGCCCTGATGTATGAGGTTTTGTACAACGTTTCCGGCATGAGGATGCCCGTGGTTATGAATGTGGCCAACCGGGCCATGGGCGCACCGCTCAACATCTGGAATGATCAGCAGGATTCTATAGGCGCTCGCGATGTGGGATGGCTGCAAATCTATGTGGAGAATGTCCAGGAGGCAGTGGATGCCACGCTGCAGGCCTACAAGATCGCCGAGGATGCAGAGATCCGAACGCCCATCATGGTCTGCATGGACGGCTTTATCCTGACGCACGTCTACGAGCCGGTAGAGCTTTTAGACAAGGAAAAGGCCAGGGAGTTTCTGCCCACCTACCAGCCGGCCGATATCCTGGACCCGGCCCACCCCAAGACCTTTGGAGCCTTCGCCGATCCTTCCACCTTCACGGAGTTTCGCTACCAGCAGTTCGAGTCACAGTTGAAGGCACTGGGCAAGATTGAAAAAGTTGCGCGCGAGTTTGAGGAGACCTTTGGAAGATACTACGGGGGGCTCCTGGACGGCTACTTTGTCGAGGATGCCGAGATAGTGATTATTTCCCTGGGCTCGGTCATAGGCACCATCAAGGATGCCATAGACGAGATGCGCTCTGAGGGCAAAAAGGTCGGCCTGCTCAAGGTACGATGCTACCGCCCCTTCCCGGTGCAGGCTCTGCGAAAGGCCCTGAAAGATGCCTGCGCAATTGCGGTTATAGAGAAGGATGTTGCCATCGGGGGCGAAGCCGGTCTGGTAACGGACCTGAAGGCAGCTTTCTACAACAGCAATATCCGTACACCCATCATCGGCTTTGCCGCGGGTCTGGGTGGTCGCGACATCACTGTCAAGGACATCAGAAAGATCGTGGCCAAGGCAGAAGCTGCCCGCAAGGGTATACAGTCCGAGTTCGAATTCCTGAATCTCCGGACGGAGATCCTTTAGGAGGCTGAGAAAAATGGAAAAATCTTTGCTGGCACCAGGACACAGGGCCTGTGCAGGATGCGCTATGCCTACTACTATCAGGCTGGTTTTAGACGCCGCCGGACCCAACACCATCGTGGTCTCGCCGACAGGTTGTCTGGAGGTTACTACTACTCCTTTCCCGGAGAGCGCCTGGTGTGTTCCCTGGATTCACTCCTTATTCGAGAATGCGGCAGCCGTAGCCTCCGGCGTGGAGGTTATGCAGAAGCGCAGGGGTAAGAACACCAACGTCATAGTAATAGGCGGAGATGGGAGCACCTTTGATATCGGCATAGGCTCAAACTCCGGCATGTTCGAGCGTGGCCATAAGATTCTCTATGTCTGCTACGACAATGAGGCCTACATGAACACGGGCGTGCAAAGAAGCGGCTCCACGCCCTTTTGCGCGCACACTACCACGACGCCGTCGGGCAGCCAGAGCCAGGGCAACCCCAGGCCCAAGAAGGACATGCCGGCCATCGCCTTGGCCCACAAGGTACCCTACGTGGCTACCGCTTCGGTGGCCTATCCTGTGGATCTGAGACGAAAGGTCAAGAAGGCCTTGCAGGTGAACGGCCCCTCCTATATTCAGGTCAATGCGCCCTGCATCACCGGCTGGACCTTTGAAGCCGGCACCATGATTGAGCTGGCGCGCCTGGCCGTGGAGAGCGGCCTGTGGCCGCTCACGGAATACGAAAATGGAGAGCTGACGGGTGTCAAGAAGGTGCGCCGGCCTAAATTGGTAGAGGAGTACCTCAAGATGCAGGGCCGCTACAAGCACCTCTTCAAAAAAGGAGAATGTGCGGGTATGCTGGGCCAGATCCAGGCCATGGCGGATGCGAATATCGCCAAGTACCAGCTGGTTGACTGAACATGTATGTGGGCCGAATAGTAATAGTAGGCCATAGCCAAGGAAGGAGCTTTGTCGCCTACAGAGTCTCCTCCCGCTCTTTTCCCAACCGCAGGGCCGAAGTGCGCGGCCAGAGCATCATGGTCTCGCCCCTGGACAGTGCCGACTTAGCCCGTAATCCTTACATCGCCTACAACTGCATTCGCGTCGGCAGCAACAATGTAGGCGATGTTGCGGTGGTAAGCAATGGCACTCATACCGACATGATTATGGAGAGAATCCAGGATGGTCAGCGGCCAATGGATGCCCTGACCATCAGTCTGGCAGCTTACGGCTATGAGAGGGACGAGCTTGACACTCCGCGATTAGCTGGCGTGGTGCGAGGAGATTTAGCCTGGCTGGGCATTGCCAAGAGGGATGAGCTTCGAGTTAGGGAGTTTCATCTGGAGGGGGCCTTGGCCTTAATGGTTGCGACTTATGAGAAGACCGACTTTGAGGCCACTGTTTTGGGCGGAGGTAGTGCTGGCGAGATTGCCCGACGGGTTTTTGATCTGCCCTTAGAGAGGCCGGTCTGCGCGGCGGCGGCATTGGCCTTGCCGGATGAGAGCGGATATGAACTGGCGGTTTACAATCCGTTGTAGTGGATTTAGAAGAGGTTTGTTATGGAAATCAATGGTGTTCAGATAGAAGATACCTTTGCCGAAGGCTTTCCCATAAAGATGGCAAGGGTGCAAATCACAGCAGTGACGGAGCGCTGGGCTCTGGAAGCAGCTCGCGAGGCCACGGGATTTGGCACCTCCGTGATAGGATGCTCGGCTGAGGCTGGCATCGAATGCATTGTCGGGGGAGAAGAGACGCCGGACGGTAGACCCGGGGTCAATATCCTGATCTGCAATATGGGCTACAAGAACCTGGAGAACTCACTGCTCTTTCGCCTGGGCCAGTGCGTGCTGACGGCACCTACAGCTGCGGCTTTTTCCGGCATGCCGGATGCGGAGAAGCAGTTTGATACCGGCAAAAAGCTGGGCTTCTTTGGTGACGGCTACCAAAAGCAGGTCGAGCTGTTTGGCCGCAGCGTCTGGAAGATTCCCCTCATGTCGGGAGACTTCATCATCGAGCAGAACTTCGGGGCAGTGGACGCAATTGCGGGCGGCAATTTCCTCATCTTCGCCCAAAATCAGGCGGCTGGCTTGCTGGCGGCCGAGGCGGCGGTAAACTCCATCGGCAAGATCAAGGGCACGATAACTCCCTTTCCGGGTGGCGTGGTGGCCAGCGGCTCCAAGGTGGGCTCCAAGTACAAGTTCCTGAAAGCCTCCACCAACACAGCCTTCTGCACGTCGCTGCGCGAGGATGGGGTTTGCACTTTAGCCGAGGACGTCTCTGCCGTCTTTGAGATAGTAATAAACGGCGTGAGCAGGGAGGCTATTTCCGCAGCCATGAAGGCGGGCATCAATGCCGCCTGTCGTGTGCCCGGTGTTCTGAAGATCTCCGCCGCGAACTACGAAGGCAAGCTCGGCACTCACCAGTTCCCGCTACGTGTAGTGCTGGAGTAAGGCGGTTCTAAATTTTTTTAAAAGAAGATCTCAGTTCATGGTGGTTTTGTGAGTGATGCATCACGTATCTTGGCAGTTTTCAATTGTTTCTGATTAAATTTTGCATCATGAAGTCTTTTAAGCCTTATGCTCACGGTTTTTATTTTAAAACGCAATACCCCGCAGCTTGCTGCGACTGGGATAAAGGGCATACGTATTCAACTTAGGCTTGGATCAGCCCTACCTGGTTCCATTTTCATGCGGCGGCGCCTTGGATGCCCCGCAGCTTGCTGCGCGTGGGTGCGCCGCCGCCGTTTCACTTTTTAATGTTAATCTCTATCAGCAATCTGGCTGACCACAATTAATTTATAGCCATTAATTTACATACTTTGTATTCTATCCATATTGATCTTGAGCGGATAGCTTGGCATAAGGGACGGGAGGGAAAGAGGATGGGAAGGCAGTGGATACTATAGGGCCATTCATTTGGATTTTGGCCGGACGGTGCGTTAA
>JAABPZ010000175.1 GCA_011391755.1 Methanothrix sp.
GGCAGCGGCTACATCCATTCCAGCCAGATCGATGAGGATGTACTTATTGTCTACTACTCTTACCTTTATGTCCTGCAGTCCCAGGCGGTTGAGCTTGGAGTCTAAAACCTTCTTGGTCTCGTCCACAGTCTCCTTGGACACGCCCATTACAAATGCGTCTTCGCCTGCAGGCACTCGTCCACCCACCGGAGCTAAGAGAGCATCAAGCGATTCCCGGGTAACATTAGTCCGGATCTCATAGCGGATGGGTGCAACTGCAACATTGAGCTGGACATCTGCATCCAAATTCTTCTTGAGGTAATTAGTGACAATCGTCTCAGGAGCAGCCATTATTGTGATCTTGGTGCTGTTATCTCCTTTTGCAATTTTCGAACCTATGTAGCCGAGATCATCAGTAAAGGTTGAATCGACGATTCCCGGCACAGTCACCACATAGCTCTGTCCGTGCTTCTCTACGGAAGAGTTATTAAATTGCATTTCCAGAATCTTTTCCGGCGAGACATCGATTTGCGCCTCTGCTCCCTGCAATTGCAGTTGCAGATATGAGCCGCCTTCCAGATCCAGCCCGAACTTCAGACCGAAAAAGCCTATGGAAATGATGGCCAAAGCCACGAACACCGCATACAATACGACCCTTCGATCCTTGGATAATTCCTCGAATAGGCTCATCTTCTCTGCCCCCGTGCCGTCTTCTTCGGTCTATTCAAGTACCATCTGAGCCCCTGGGCATTGGTGATCCAGGTGTTTAAGATATCCGCAGCCAGGCCGAATATGAGAACCGTGCTCATATCAGCAATGATGTCCATTCTGGTGAATGACGGTACTATGAGATACAGGAAGTTTGAGATAATTATGAGGGATATTACCGCAGCAATGGAGGTCCCGGCCATGGTCAGGCCCGTTCCCATTGCTCCTTTGATCTTCTCTTCCACGCTGCCCTTACGCTTCAACACCCTCATGGATAGCAGGATATCGGTATCAACAGAATAACCGATGAGCATAAGAAGTGCAGCTACCGTTCCCAATGAGAGCGGTACGCCCGTAAAGTTCATGGAAGCTGCTGCCGTCAAAATGTCGGCCAGCGCACTGACCACTATCAGCAGAGAAACGATAGGTTCCCTGAACACCAGGAAGACCACGATGGCCATCAATAGGAACGAAAGAGGAAGGTACCTGATGACCTGCGCCTGAAGCTCCTTGCTGTAAATCGGTCCTATATGCCTGATCTCCGGACTATCGAAATTTTTATTGGCCAGCTTGACCAGATCGGCATACTGCGATTCGCTCATGGGGCCGAACTGGAGCATATATCTGCTGCCGACGTTTCTTATGTCCACCAGAGGATAAGAAGCAAACTCTGCCGCCACTTTTTCTTCTGAATCCATCGAAGGCACTGTGACAAGAGTGCCTCCTGTAAACTCTATCCCCAGCTTCACAGGTGAGCCTGTGGCAAGATAGGTCGCGCCCAAGCTGATAAGTGCTAATATTATGATGGCGATAGGAACCAGCATTATCTGCTTGGGTGGGTACTTAGAAACTATGTCCTCCAATTCCATGTTATTCTCCTCGAACTTCCTCTATATTTAAACCCACCACATAATATTGCTTTGCGAATATGAATATTTCAATCTATTTACGGCTTGTCGTCAAAGTTGCCTTTCGAAGCTTTCCGTCCAAGCCTGACGATCAATCAAACCTTCTCCCATTTCTTAAGGTTCGCCACCTGGGAAAGAGTCTTGCCGCGCCGGATCTCCTCATAGAGCCTGCTTTCCATCTTCTCCACCTCGTTGGCTCTCCGGGCGATCTCGTAGGCCCTCTCTTTGGGTATGACCACGACTCCGCTATCGTCTCCCACAATGTAGTCTCCGGGGCGCACCGTCTGGCCGCCACAGGTGATCTCGGAGTTGATCTCGCCCATGCCCTTGGGATCGCCGGCATTGGGCGTGATCCCCGAGGAGAATATGGGGTAGTTAAGAGCTCTGATCTCATCCACATCCCGCACGGCTCCATCTATTACCACGCCTTCAATTCCCTTATTCTTGCTGCTCAAAGTGGCGAGACCGCCCCAGGGCGCGATAAAGTTGCTGCCGTTGTAGATCACCAGCACATCCCCCGGTCCGCAAAGGTCGATGGCCTCCACGGGCTTGGCCCAGTCCCCGGCAAAGGTCTGCACGGTTATTGCTCTACCTACGATCTTGCTGCCTTGATTAATGGGAAGGATGCCGCGCATGGCTCCTTTGCGGTGCATGGCATCGGAGATGTTGGGTGCCGATACCTTTCGCAAAATGGCCACCATCTCCTCCTCAGGGCTCATTTTTGGAGCGGCGCTGATCTTGGCATGGTCTATTGCTTCGCGAATCTTGCGGGCGGATGCGGTCACATCGGCGCTTCTCACAATGCTTCCGCCCACAATGACGATAGCAGCACCACTGGCGATAGCCTCGGCACCGGTGAGGGCATCTATGCCGCCCGCTGCCGCCACGGGAGTCTTGACCTCTCTTACGATCTCTTTCAGGAAATCGACTGTGTCGCGACCGGTCATCTGCTGGTCGATCCCAACGTGAACGCAGATGTAGTCAACACCAAGAGCTTCCAGCTCGCGGGAACGCTTTACCGGATCAGGGACGGTGAGAAGATCCATCATGATCTGCACGCCGTATTTTCGGGCCGCTCTTAGGGCATCCTCGATGGTGGAGTTGTCGGAGGCGGCAAGCAATGCCACTATATCGGCTCCGGCTTTAGCTGCCATCTCCACCTCCATGGCCCCGGTGTCCACGGTCTTCATATCGGCTACGATTTTAGTTCCGGGCAGGGCCTTCTTCATCTCGCGCACAGCGTCCATGCCCTCGCTCTTGATGAGAGGTGTTCCTGCCTCAATCCAGTCTGCGCCGCCCGAGACTGCCTCTTTGGCTATCTGAATTGATCTGTCCAGCTCCAGAAGATCCAGTGCCACCTGTAGAATGGGTTTAATATGACATCACCACACATTAGTATACATCAGCACAATCTAAGTAAAAAGGTGCATGGTATATAAAATGAAGCTGGCAGATATTTCTGAGATAGAGCTTGATGACGATCCTTTTCGGCCTCACCGCCTGACCTTCACCAAGCTGCATGGAAACGGCAACGACTTCATCCTGGTAGATGAGATGGGGCAAAGCCAGGTCGCCGAGAGCGAGAAGAGAAGATTTGCCATAGCCCTCTGCCACCGCCACTATGGCATAGGTGCAGATGGGGTCTTGTTCCTGACCAACAGCTCGCGAGCGGACACGGGCATGAGGCTCATTCAGCCGGACGGCTCAGAGGCAGAGATGTGCGGCAACGGCATACGCTGCCTGGCCAAGTACGCCTGGGACACGGGATATGTAGGCGAGTTCTTTGATGTGGAAACCCTGGCCGGCATAATTCCCGTGCAGGTTCGAGAGATGGATGGTGCTTTTTGGGCCAAGGTGGATATGGGGGTGCCAAGGTTCGACCGGCCTTCCATACCGGCCTATGGCCAGGGCGAGCTTATCTCGGAAGAGATGGAAGGCTGCAAGGTATCGGCGGTCAACACTGGTGTCCCACATGCCGTTGTTTTCGTCGAGGATATGGATTTTGACATCATGGAGGCAGCCCCGCTCATAAGATATAACAGCCTCTTTCCGGAAGGAGCCAATGTGAATTTTGTCAAGATCGGCCCGCCATTGGAGATCAGAACTTTCGAGCGGGGTGTGGAAGGGGAGACCCTCTCCTGCGGCACGGGATCTGTGGCTGCGGCCAGTGTTGCCCACCGCCTGGGACTGGTGGATGATGAAGTCCAGGTGCAGACCAGAGGCGGGCCTTTGCTGATAACCTTCGAAGAGGGCAAAGCCTTCATGGAAGGGCCAGCGGTAACGGTCTGCTCGGGTGAGATTTCCGAAGAATACCTGTGGAATCTATCCATGCAGCCGTGAGAGAATTATTGAGGCAAAAATGAAGACAAAAGCGGCATTTTCGGGACTGATAAAACTCATCATTTCGCTCATTTTTGTCCAATGCATCGTCATGAGCCCGGCATTAGCCGAGCATTATGTGATGGAGATAGGAAGCAAAAGCAATCCCAATGCTCATCTTTTCTCTTACGACCAGAAGTTTCGGGAGAGCACCAATCTGCATAACTATCCCATGAAGACGAGCGCATCCAAGGAGTTTACCGATGCCACCCGTCTCTCTACCAAGATGGAATTGAAGGCTCTGCCCAATCTCACGCAGATGACCATAGATGCGGACTTCATCGGTATTGGCC
>JAABPZ010000176.1 GCA_011391755.1 Methanothrix sp.
CATCTGTGGTAGGGCAGAATGGTGGCGGAGCATATTTAGTCCCATACTTTTTGGCGATGCTCTGCTTTGCAGTCCCGCTTATGATTTTGGAGATGGCGGTGGGAAGACATCTGAGATCAAGTGTGGTCTCCTCCTTCGCCCTTGCCGGAGAGAAGCTCAAGATATTTGGCTGGCTCATTTGCCTGATAGTCCTCTTGAGAGCTTTCAATCCCATCTCTTCTGCAAAGCCTACCGGTCCAGTGCAAACGACCGCTTAATAACCGGCCTCTCCCTAACCTCATGAATCAGCATCTCCATCCGATCACCGACGCCCATGATCTTTAAACCGTCCAGCCTGTCCAGAGCGCGCTGAAGATTGGCGCTTCTCTGTGCAAAGATGGTGAATAACGGTTCGCCCTTATCCACAGCGTCCCCAATCTTCTTGTGGATAAGCATTCCGGCTCCTGAGTCCTTCGGGCATCCTGTAAGCCTTGCCAGATCGGCAACTAAAGAGTTATTTATCCAGAGCATATGCCCGGACCTGTCGGATTGGAATGTGAATTGGTGATCTGCGATAGCGATTTCTTCAGGAGTTATTTTTGGATCTCCTCCCTGCGCCGCAATTATCTCTCTCATCTTCTGCTCAGCCTTTCCGGATCTTAGAGCCTCTGCGGCAATTCTCTTGCCGTCGCTTTTTCCTGCCAGCTCCAGGATCATTCCCGCAATATCAGTTGCTTTTTCAATCAGGTCCAAAGGAGATCCTCTCCCCATCAGAGCTTGCAGGGCCTCCTTCGCCTCTAGAGCAGGACCTACCGCGTAGCCTATCGGCTGCTCGCCGTAGGTGACCGCGCATCTCACTTTTATTCCCAGGCGGCTGCCGATCTCCAAAAAATCCTTGGCCAGAAGATCCGCCTCACCGATAGTCTTCACTTTAGCTCCTCTGCCGCAGGGGATGTCGACGACCAGGAGGTTTGCTCCGACGGCTTTCTTCTTGCTCATAATGGATGGCAGCAGCAAAGGATCTATAGACAGAGGATATTCGACCTTTACAAAGATATCATCTGCAGGGGCAAGATGGACTGAACCTCCCCAAACGATGCAACCATTGGTTTTTACCACTACCTCCTGCATCTCAGCCATATTCAGGTCGACCGGCATAAGGACTTTAGCCCGATCAGCAGTACCTGCCGGCGAAGTGATGGCCCCGGAAGAGGTTTTTGGTATCGTTAACCCGCAGGCCGCAATAATCGGAACCACCAGCAGAGTCGTCTTGTCTCCAGGCACCCCTCCAATGGAGTGTTTGTCGACGACTACCTCTCTGTCCAGTTTCATCGAACTACCGGTTTTGAACATGGCCATGGAGAGATTGGTTGCCTCGTCCAAATCCAGGCCGAAGCTGTGCAAGGCGGTCACGAAAGCACTGATCTCCACATCGCTCAGCTTTTCTTTGACGGTATCCTCAACAATCTCCAGAATCTCATCGTATGCCAGTTTTCTTCCATTCAGCTTGTTTCTTATAAAATAAAGCGAATCCGGAAATGTTGCTATCTCCACTTCGACATCCAAGCCTTCCTTCAGGCCGAGGCCGGTCCAAACCTTTCTGCAGACCCCTATGCAACCCGGCTGCATGAGCTCAGTGGATGAATGAACTATCGCGGCCTGCTCTACTCCATTAAACAGAATCGTAATCCTGGCGAGGCTTAAAACTCCCAAGCGCTCAGCGTCTTGCACATTCATTGCGGCAACTGCTTTGCCTCCTGCTTCCAATCCCAAAAACACTGCCTTAAGTATCATTTCCAGCACCTGTCATCCGCAAAAACAAGTTCTCAATGGACGGTAGAAAATTTTAATCTTTCGACACATCATCATCTCCAACCCCTTCATCCAGATGGGGCGGTTTGATGAGATCGGGAACGTTCAGTGCGGAAGCGGGGATGCCCATCGATATGCAGGTCTTTCTCAGTTCACGAATTATGGAGCCGATTCTCTCAAAAGAGAAGAGGATCTCAGAGAAAGTGCCGCCGGTATTGCTCTTGGCCGCCAGCCTGATGAGGTAGGTCTTATAGTTCCAATTGAGGGTCCAGCGCAAAAGCTCATCGTTGGAGCGCATATTTCTCTCAACATCCTCCGGCATCTGCGGGAAGGCATTTATAAGATATTCTATGTTTTCCCGGCAGGGAGATGCCATATCTTCAATTCCCCTGTAGGATTCGGGGGATAGTTCTGCTTTCTTCTCATAAATGGATGCGAACCTTCTGGACATGGAGACCATCTGCTGAGCCATCAATCCACACAGATCCGATACCCGCGCCAGAATGGCGACATGAACTGCGTCTTCCACGGATATCTCCCGATTGGTCAGAGAGACAACAGCGGCCATGATCTGAGAGTGCAGATAATCGACATAGTCCCTGGAATGCTCAATCCTGGTGCACATTTCATGCTTTCCGGCTGCAACCTGCATGGTGCTCTCAAATATGTCCTTGC
>JAABPZ010000177.1 GCA_011391755.1 Methanothrix sp.
TGCAGATCTTGAGCAGGTGCACGATTTCCAGTTCCACCAGCGAGATGGCCTGTGATATGTCTTCAGGAAGCTTTGAAGAGATATGATCGGTTACAAATACAATCTCGCCGTCCTTTTGCGGCAGCAGCCTCATGATCAAGCTGGAAAAAGGCCGCACGGCCAGCAGAAATATGATAGCTGATGTAAAGTTAAAGATGAGATGGGCATTTGCCACCTGCATGGCCTCCGTTCCCCCGATGCCTTCGATGATCATGGTAAAATTGCCTATTAAAGGCAGGAAGAGAAGCATACCCAGGAAATTGAAGAGAAACTGAGCAACTGCTGTGCGTTTTGCCGCGGTATTCATG
The DNA here is from genome assembly GCA_011391755.1 of Methanothrix sp. GTDB lineage: Archaea > Halobacteriota > Methanosarcinia > Methanotrichales > Methanotrichaceae > Methanothrix. Next base: position 348 of record JAABPZ010000177.1, read on the forward strand.
GAGAGGGAGATGACAAGACCGGTGGTCGTTGTGCCGATATTGGCGCCCAGTATTACCGGTATGGCCTGGGCAGGCGTGATCAGGCCGCTTTGCGCCATGACCACAATCAGGCCGGCGGTAACTGAGCTGGACTGGAATATGTTGGTTATGACAAAGCCGATTATAATTGCCGCGAATATGCTGTCGGTCATGGATAAGAGGGATAGCACTTCGGCATTTCCCTGCAATGGGGATACTATCGATGAGATCAGATTCAGGCTGTAGAAGACCAACCCAAAGTAGAAGACCGGCTTGCCATAGGCTCTATAGGGGCCGCGAATCATGCTGGCTGCAAATCCAAGGATCACAAATAGCGGGGCGAATGCCGTCAATTTGAAGGCAACAAGCTGGGCGGTGAGGGTTGTGCCTATGTTTGCGCCTATTATGAGCCCCAGGGAATTTATGAAAGAGATCGCTCCTGCGTTAACGAGGCCTATGGATATGATGGTGGTGGCAGTGCTGGACTGAACTATGGCCGTGACCGCCGCACCGGCAAGAGCGCCGCGCAAGGGCGTCTTGGTCGCCTTCTGCAGCACAGTCCGGAAGCGCTCGCCGGCCACATGCCGCACCTCTTCCGAGAAATTCTCAATGCCGTAGAGGAACAAAATGACGGCGGGAATTACGGCATATAATAATACCCATATCATTCAAATCCCTCAAGCAGGCAGGAAATTAGGATAATTGGCATCCATCTTGATGTCATTGCACCCTGATTATCTTGGACGCCGATACTTTAAGCTCAGGGGTTCCTGACAATGGGTCCACTGCCCAACCGGTAAGGATATTGGCAGGTGCCTGGCTGAAATGAAAGGGGATGAATATCGTTCCCGGCTGCACATTATCCGTTATAGTGGCTCCTATCGCTATTTGACCCCGCCTCGTCTTAACGATGACCGCCTCACCATCACCTATCCCTAATCTCTCTGCATCCTCAGGATTGATCTCCACCGCCGGAGCAGGCAATGCCGCCTCCGGCATATTGGCACGTCTGGTCATGGTATCAGTATGAAACCTGTGGCCGCTTCGTCCCGTAATCAGCAGCAAAGGGAAATCGCTGTCTACAGTCTCATAGGCGTCCTGATACTCGGCCGGCCTGAATTTGGCTTTGCCCCTCGGAAATCTATGAACGTGCATTATGGCCGTCCCAGGATGACCGGGGTGAGGACACGGCCATTGAAGGCCGCCCATAATATCCAGCCTGGAATAGCTGATTCCGCCGTATGTGGGCGTAAGGGAGGCGATCTCATCCATTATCTGGGACGGGGAGCTGTATTCTCCGAAGAGGCCTGACAAACGCATCATTTGAGAGAGGACCTTCCACTCCGGCTGAGCCTCTCCAGGAGGCGCTACGGCCTGTCTGACCCTTTGCACCCTGCGTTCCATAGATGTAAAA
>JAABPZ010000178.1 GCA_011391755.1 Methanothrix sp.
TCACCATGATGATCCCCGCTTTTGCCGTGGCGAACTGGGTGATGATCCATTCCGCCAGGTTTGTGGCCCATATAGCGAGGCGGTCGCCCTTCTTGAGGCCCAGAGCGATGAAACCCTTCGCGGCACGGTCCAGCTCCTTTTGCAGTTCGCGATAGGTGTATCGCGTTCCCTGGTGGATGGAGACAATTGCGTCGTTATCAGGGTATTTTTCCGCTATTTCATCGAACAGATCGCCGATGGTCTTTCCAATAAGCGGTTTCTCCGAGCCGCGAAAAGCATAGCTGTGCGAGACTTTGCCTGGCATGAAGTTGCCTTTCAATATTAAGGGGATATAACAGTATCTTAAGGCAGGTTTCGAAAATGTGGAAATTAATGCCATAGATTCCTTGCCGTTTTGACCGACAGGTATATAATCTAGATTGATTGTTTAGAGAAGGTTACATTTTCGTCGATTCAAAGAGATTTGTTGAGATGTTTTTTGTAGCAAGTTCGATTCTTTGAATCGATCCAAAAGGTACGTGAATTAAATGTTTGAAAGAAAATATGAAAACAGCGGTAGCGGCAGCAGCGGCGGCTACAATAGTGGTCCCAGAGAAATGACAGACGTAACTTGCTCAGAATGCGGCAAGCAAACCCAGGTTCCCTTCAAGCCGGACGGATCCAGGCCGGTTTACTGCAGCGAGTGCTACCAGAAGCACAGACCTGCCAGGTCACCCGGAAGATACTAAATCGATTTGATTTGATCTATCTGTTTTAGCCAAGAATCGGCTATGTGGGGCGACATCCTGCCCTGCAGATTTACAACTTTTTGGCGTATTACAGCTTTGTCTCAGAGAACGCTCTTCTGAAAGCATTTGTCCGGGCGAAGCTAATGCAAAATATATCTAGACCTGTGTGGGGAACGAAAAAGGAGCAAGAGGATTTTGATTGAGCACAAGCAGACCGCAATTCTCGATCCATCATCAAACACGATGATCGAGGTGGACGAAGGGATAGCTCCACTGCTGCAAGTCATCTGGAACTCGGGCATCATTACCTGCAATTCATGTCAAGAAAATAAACCGGGCATCATCTGGATTGAGTTTCTCGCCGCAGAAGATGCAGAAGCTTTTTTAACGCGCATAGTATCGGGCCTTGATCCCATTAACATCCCTGCAGCCGATAACTATCTTTACTCCAGAATAACGGGTGCAGAGGGAGGCTGGCAATATACCGCTCATCCTCATGATGCCAGAGAATACATCGATGAAGAGGACGGTTGCATAGAATTGAACGCCTCCCAATTGTGCGGGTTTACATTATCCATATCCATCCGCTTTCCTGTGGAAGATTACGAAAAACTGCTCGATCTTCTCGACGGAAAACCGCGCAGCAAAATTGCTGCCCACGGATTATAAATAGCTGAGACTAATTATACTTTATAAATGCCGTAAATCGAAATAAGGAGCCAAAATGACCTGTGATCTTTGTACTAGAGCACCGGTGGGTGCATGCGTGGGTGAGACGTTCTGCTCGTCTCTCCATTTGACGGACGAGGACGCCTGTGGGCTGGCGGCCGAAATATGCCTATCCTGGTGGCAGAAGAGAGATGACGAGACTATGATTGATGATCTGCTCTGGGAGATGTCGGAGAATCGAATTGATGAGCTGGCTTGTGATCCCAAGAAGGCCAGGGCGTATTTGGCTGAGAGGAGTTTAGAGCGCTGACCCGGTTCTTGGCTCCTGTATTATTATTCTATTTCCTATTAGAATAAGGTCAATGTAGTTTTTTGCATCTCTCATCGTAACTATATTTTATGTATCCAAAAAATTTAGGTACCAAAATCTTATTATGCAATAACATTCCAGTAAATCTAGAAGAAATGGCAGGCAACCGATATTCAACCCACAGTACAGCTAACCCAGGTGTCAATAATTGATTCTAAGCCAAAATCAAGTTCATAGGACAATAAACCGTCTCAAGGCACGCTTTGACAATAATGCCTTCCTAAGCCAATACAGCTCTGAGCAGCCGCTACATTCTGAGCTGTTCAGCACCGATCAACTGGTGCGGCATGCTAAGGCGCTGGCAGAACACCATGAGGTTGATCCAATACCCGGCAAGGACCAGCTTTTGCCAAGGCTGGCTGAGAACGAGGAAGTCCTGCTGCAGGCATACGAGCTGCTAACAGAGGCTGCGGCATCGAACCTTCGGATTCCACCAGCTTCCGTGTGGCTGCTCGACAACTTCTACAAGATAGAAGAGCAGATTCGCTTGGCCAAGCGGCATCTGCCGAAAGGTTACAGCAAAGAGCTGCCGCATATGCAGAGAGGGACCCTGGCCGGCTACCCGCGCATTTATGACCTTGTCAGGGAGCTGATCCTTCATACCGATGGTCGGGTGGATGCAGGAAGCCTAAAAAGCATCGTGGATGCTTATCAGACGATCACTGTGCTTAACCTGGGGGAGCTTTGGGCTGTTGCCATCATGCTCCGTCTGGCGCTGATTGAGAATATGCGGTCCATCTCTTTGCGAATTGCCAAGAGCAGGATTGACCGCAACCTGGCAGGTTACTGGGCAGATCAGGTCATTCTGGCGGCAGAGACCAAATCAAAGAGCATGATCGTTGTGGTGGCTGATCTGGCCGGTTTCGACCCACCAATGTCCAGTGCCTTTGTTGCTGAATTTGCCCGAAGGTTGGAAGGACAGGGCCATGCTCTGGCTCTACCGTTATTATGGATTGAAGAGCGTCTATCTGAAAAAGGAAAGACCATCGGGCATATGGTCCAGGAGGATATTCAGCAAGAAGCGGCAGATAAGATCTCCATAAGCAACAGCATTGGAAGCTTTCGTTTTCTTGAGTCCATGGACTGGAGGAAGTTTGTAGAGGGGACGAGTGCAGTCGAGAAGGCACTGCACCTGGATCCTGTTGGTACATATAGCCGGATGGACTTCGCCACTCGGGACCGTTACCGCCACACAGTTGAGAGGATCGCAAGGTACAGCTTGCATTCTGAGGAAGAGATCGCACTTTTGGCTGTAAAACTAGCCCAGGAGAGTGTTGAGTCGAAGGGCAGCGAAGATCGAAGTGCGCATGTCGGGTTCTACTTGATAGATAAGGGGCTACCCGAGCTTGAGAGGGCAGCCGGGATGAGCCGGTCGTTGATGGAGTCACTTAGCAGGACTATTTACCAGTTCCCTCTTCTCGGTTACCTCGGCGCGATAACGCTGGTCACTGCCCTTACCACTGCTACAATATTGGGCCAGGCTTATGAGCTTGGATCGGAGGGATGGATGCTGGTCTTGGCTTCCATCTTCCTGGTGATCTGCATAAGCAGTCCTGCAGTCGGACTGGTGAACTGGCTGGCGACTCTACTGGTCAGGCCTCATGCTCTCCCCAGAATGGACTTCACTTCAGGCATTCCAGAAGAGCTGCGAACACTGGTGGTGGTACCATCTGTTCTGACCAGCCCGGAAAAAGTTATGGATCTGCTGGAGGCTCTCGAGGTTCGATACCTGGCAAACCGGGATATAAACCTCCACTTCGGCCTTCTGACGGATCTTTGCGATGCCGAGCAGGAGGTCGTGCCTGAGGATGAGCATCTGCTTATCATGGCTCGTCAGGGAGTCGAGGCTCTGAATGAAAAGTACCCTGATGATATCTTCTTTCTCTTCCCCCGCCAGCGCATGTGTGACCCCAAGGAGGAGATCTGGAGGGGCTATGAGCGAAAAAGGGGCATACTCGGGGAGCTTAACTCTCTCTTACGAGGCGGATCTGAAAATAGCTTCTCCATAATTACAGGAGACGTATCGATCCTGCCCGGGATGAAGTACGTCATCACAGTTGACGAAGACACCAGGATGCCCTACGACTCTGCCCGGCGGCTGGTGGAGACCATAGCTCACCCTCTCAACTGCCCCAGGTTCGATGAGCATAAGCAATATGTCGCCGAGGGCTACAGCATACTCCATCCTCGACTGAGCTCAGGCATGCCTGAGGCAGACCGATCGAGGTTTGTGAGGCTCTTTGGAGGCGAGCCGGGAATTGATCCATACACCCGCGAGGTCTCGGATGTCTACCAGGACATTTTCGGAGAAGGCTCCTTTACCGGCAAGGGAATCTACGATGTTGATGCCTTCTCGCTGTCTCTGGGAGGACGCTTTCCAGATAACCGGGTCCTGAGTCATGATCTTCTGGAGGGTAGCTATGCCAGAGCGGCACTGGTCAGCGATGTGCAATTCTATGAGGACTATCCCTACCGCTACACCACT